>JANYCM010000306.1 GCA_025360285.1 Sphingomonadales bacterium | reverse complement strand
CGGCCGAACCTGCGCCGCGCGATCGACATCGGCATCAATGACGGTGGCAATACGCGGATAGCCGGCGGTGGTTTGATGGTCGGCAAGCAATATGGTCGGCGTGCCCGCGCCATTGACCTGGATGGCACCGCGCAACAACGGCGTCGACAACATGGTCACTGACAGCGGCGGTAGCGCCGGGCCATCAAGCACCATACCCATGCGATCAAAGGCCCGGCCGGCGAAATATGGCCCCGCCAGCAAGGCCGCGATCGATTCGGGGGCAAAATACTGCTCTTGCGGCCCAAGCACGACGCGAATGGGGCCGTCATTGGCCGGCGGCATCGGGATCGGCCGCGTCGCCGGCGGCGGCACCGCCGCCACCACCAGCGTATCGCCGGCCGCAAGCCGGCCGCCGCCAAGCCCCGCAAGCGCCAGGGTCGCCGCACTGCCCAACCATTGCCGGGCCGCCAGTGCGCCGGCAAAGGCGAGGCTGGCCCAATTACCCGCCCTGCCCTCGCGAATGGTCAGGCAGGATCCGGGAGACAGCACGCCGGTCGTCCAACTGCCGAAATTTGCCGCATCGACCCGCGCGGTAAAATCGCTGCCGGCGAGGGCGAAGCCGATTTCACCCTCCAGACAGCGCAGCACGATACCGCCGTGCGACAGTTCCACCGCCGCACCGCCCGGCGGATTGCCCAGAGCAGCATGCGCCGCCGCAAAGCTCGCGCGGTCGACCGGACCCGATGGTGTGACGCCAAACCGCCGGTGGCCAGGGCGACCGGCATCCTGAATCGTCGTCAACGGCCCGGCTTGATCGACCCGCAGCGTGACAGAATTCATGGGCCGGCCGCCGCAAATTCGGCGCGGGATTGCGCCCTGAAACGCACGCGGTCGCCCGGTTGAAACAGGAAAATCTGGGCGGCATCCGGGCGCAGGACAGGCATTGCCGTTGCGCCGATGACCCACCAACCGGTCGGCATCGGCAAGGTGGTGATCAGGCATTGTCCGCCAGCGATCATGATGCTGCCCACCGGCCGGCTGCGCACCGGCACCGCTTTGCGCGGCAGATGCAGCGCCGCGGGCACGCCATCCATATAGGCATAGCCGGGGGCGAAACCATACATATAGACGCGGTATTCGGCCGCCAGATGGGCAGCGATCACGGCATCCGGCGACATCTGCAAACGCGCCGCCGCTTCATCGAGATCAGGTGCCAGATCGTCATCGAAACACATCGGGATAACATGATCGCTACCCAGGGCCGCCGGGCCGCCGGCGCGGCCGATCCGCCGCCGAACCTCACCCTCCAGTATGGCGGCATCGGTCAGTAGCGGATCATAGACAATCAACAGCGAGACATAAGCTGGCACGGATTCCAGCATCCCGATGGGCGGATCATCGGCCAGAATGTGATCAAGGGCGAGGATATGGTCAAAGACGGTGGGATCGATCTCGGTGCCAAATTCGAACAAGAGGCCCGTATCGCCAACGGGCTTGGCAACCGGGATCACCGGCGATGAAAGGCGGCAATGGTTATGCCGCGATCTTGAAAACAAGCCCGGATATACCGGGCCATGGCAATGGCATCGGGGCTATCACCATGAATGCACACCGAATCGGCCGCCAGCCGCACCGGGTTACCGCCGACCGTCGGCATCGCGCCGCTATCAAAAAAGTCTAGCAACCGGTCAGTCGCCATCGCCGGGTCGTGAATCATGGCACCCGGTGTGCCGCGCGGTACCAGCTGGCCGGCAGGCGTGTAGCCGCGATCGGCGAATATCTCGCTGTAGACGATAACGCCTTCGGCGCGCGCCACAGTCTCCAGGGCGGTTCCCGAAATGGCGAGGATCGCCAGTGACGAATCAATCGCCCGCACGGCACGGATGATGGCATCGGCAACCGCCGGTTCGGCTGCCGCGACATTGCCAAGGGCGCCGTGCGGCTTCACATAGGTAATCGGCTGACCCACCAGGGCGCCAATAGCGATCAACGCCCCAATCTGGGCGGCAACAAAACGCTCGATTTCGGCGGGCGGCGACGGCAGCCGGCGGCGACCAAAGCCTTCCTTGTCAGGATAGCTGGGGTGGGCGCCGGTGACGACGCCCTGCGCCTTGGCCAGGGTGAGTGTGCGGAACATCGTTTCCGGGTCGCTGGCGTGGCCGCCACATGCCACATTGGCGCTGCTGACGATCGCCAGCATCGCCGCATCATCGCCCATCATCCAGGGGCCATAGCCTTCGCCAAGATCGGCGTTGAGATCGATCGTGCGCATTACCGGCCCCAGACTGCCGGCAAAAGGTTCCGGCGCGATTGGTATAACGGCTGTGGCGGCCAAGTCGAAGGCAGCTATCGATGCAGGCGGACCTGGGTGCCGCGCGTGATGACCCGGTCGTCAGGGAGGACCGCATCGATTGCGACATCGGGCGTTCCTTCCAGCGCCGCGTAGAGCGGCCCAAAATCCGTATCAAGCGTGGCGCGCAGCAGATCATCAAAACTGTCGATGACAAAATAAGTCTGTTGGTAATCGTCGATGCGATAAGGGGTCTGCATGACCCGACGAAGATCAAAGCCAAGACGATTGGGGCTGGGATCATCAAGCGCGAAGATCGATTCGCCATGTGACGAGACGATTCCGGCACCATAGATTTTCAGTCCAGCGTCTTCGCGGACCAAACCGAATTCGACAGTATACCAATAGAGCCGCGACAGCCTGGCGATGGCCCCGGCGCCGGCGGCACGCAGCCCGCCGCGGCCATAGGCCTGCATGTAATCGGCAAAGACCGGGTCCGCGAGCAGCGGCACATGGCCAAAGACATCATGGAACACATCGGGTTCCTGAAGATAGTCAAGCTGGTTGGCGGTGCGAACGAACCGTCCGGAGACAAAGCGGCGTTCGGCGAGATGGCCGAAAAACACCTCATCCGGCACCAGGCCCGGCACCGCCACGACCTGCCAGCCGGTCAGCGCCATCAGCCGTTCGGACAGTTCCGCAAAGTCCGGGATACCGGCCTTGGTGAGTTTCAAAACGTCGATGCCGCGCAGGAAAGCATTGGCGGCACGGCCCTGCAGCAAGTCAGTCTGACGCGCGAACAGGCGATCCCAAATGGCGTGCTCGTCAGCGCCATAGTCAGCCCAGCGCTGCGGGATCGTCCAGTCCACAGCGGCTTCGGGCGGCGGGATATGGCGGGATCCGATCATAGCCGCAGTGTTTCACAATTCAGTGATAATTGGCGTTCAATTTACCGGGTTTCGGCTCTAGAATTGAAAAATTATATCAAAAAAGGATGTATTATGAATGAATTTTCTCATCTTGATATCGTTGATCGTCAAATCATCGCGGCCTTGCAGGACGATGCCATGTTGAGTAGCGCGGCGCTTGCCGAGCGTGTGGGTGCCTCGGCGGCATCATGCTGGCGGCGGATCAAGGTGCTGGAAAGCACGGGCGTGCTGCGGGGCGCCGTCCGACTGGTCGACGCCGAAAAATTGGGGTGTGCCATCAACATCATCTGCCAGGTCCGGCTGAAGAATCACGCGCCGGAGACAGTCACCGCTTTTGTCGGTTTTATGCAGGACCAAAGCGAGATCATGGATTGCTATTCAATGTCCGGCGATTGGGACTATCTGCTGCGCATCGCCGTCGGCACGGTGTCGGATTATGAGCGCTTTCTGATGCGCACCCTGCTGCGCCACTCATCGGTCGGAACGGCGTCGTCGCATTTCGCTCTGTCGCAGGTCAAATACAAGACAGCTCTGCCGGTGTAGGAGATCCCCACAACGAAAAAGGGCCGCCCTTTCGGGCGGCCCTTCATCATTCAATGTGCCGTTCTTACTGCGGCGTGCAGGGGAAAGTCGGCTTCGGCGGCGCACCGCTGAAGGTGATTTCCACACGGCGGTTCTGCGGTTCGCGGACACCATCGGCAGTGTCAACGAGCGGACGGCTTTCACCAAAGGCTTCGGTGACCATAGCGCTGTCAGGCACGCCCTTGGTTGCCAGATAGGCCTTCACGGCATCGGCACGGCGCTGCGACAGGCGGACGTTGTAATCGTCCTTGCCCGACTTGTCGGCGTGGCCGGCAAGCGCAACACTGGTCTGGCCGGTTGCCGCATACTGTTCAGCAGCACGATCGAGGATCGCCGACGCTTCAGCCGTCACCAGTGACTTGTCCCAATCGAAGAACACCAGGAACGGACCAGGCGTCACAGCGGCCGGCGGGCACGGCGGCAGCGGTGCAGCGACCGGAGCGGGCGGTGCAGGCGGCGGCGGGGGCGGCGGCGGCGCAGCTTCAGTGTAGAAGTTGTACGCCAGCGTCACCATCAGGCTGTGGCTGTGATAATGCGTACGCGTCGCCAGCCCGTTGGCCGTGAACGTGTCGACATCGGGC
>JANYCM010000200.1 GCA_025360285.1 Sphingomonadales bacterium | reverse complement strand
GTTGCAACTGGCCGGGCAACGGCTGGCGCTGGATCGCAACGCCTTTCTGCCGCGGCTCGATCTCAAGGTGGAGGCCTCGCAGGATATCGGCGATTATGGTTATGGCGGCAAATCGCGCAGCGGCACCGACACGCGGGTGGGGTTGAGCTTTTCGCTGCCGCTGCAACAAAGCGCCGCGCGCAGCCGCCTCGCCCAGGCCCGCGCCGAAATCGAGGCGGTGCAGCAACGCCGCCGCGCCGCCGAAGACCAGATCGTCGCCGATATCAGCAACCTTGGTCTCGCCGCCACCCAGGCGGCGCGGCTGGCCAGCCTGGCCGAACAGGAGGCCGAACGCGCCGACGCCATGGCCAGCGCCGAACGTCGCCGCTTCAGCCTGGGCGCCAGCGATTTCTTCCTCGTCAACGTCCGCGAGGAAGCCGCCGCCGAAGCCAGGGTGCGCAGCTTCGATGCCAGCGTCCGCCAGGTCACCGCCCATGCCGATCTGGCGGCGGCGACGGCGGATCTGGAACTGCTCGGGCTGTGAGGCGGCGCAGACTGCGTAACAAAGCCCCCGGTCATGCCGGCGTTCGCCGGCATGACGAAAACAAATTAATATTTCATTTACTTTTCATTCAGTCTCCATACAATCACTGACGCCCATAACCGCCTTCTCATCCCAGGAGGCTGACATGCAGACCGTTTTCAAATTCGCCACCACCGCCGTCCTCGCCGCTCTTGTGGCGGGCGCCAGTGCCCCCGCCGCCGCCCAGGAACGCTTTGGCGGCCGCGGTGCCTATGCTGGCGGCTATGCTGGTGGCGGTTACAGCAATGGCTATCGCGGCGGTGACTATGGTCGCGGTCGTGGCCATGTCGATGTTGGCGCGGTGCTGCTCGGCGCCGGCATCATCGCCGGCATCGCCGCCATCGCCTCGTCGCACCATGATCGCGATACCTATCGCGGCGGCTATACCAGCAACGGCTATGCCAGCGGCTATGCCGGCCAATACGGCCAGCAGGGCTATTATGGCCAGCAGGGTGGCTATGCCCAGCAGGGCTATGGCGCCCAGGGCTATGATAACGGCCAGGCTGCCATCAACCTCTGCTCACAGGCCGCCGCCCAAAACGCCGGTGGCCGCGGCGGTGATGCCCGCGTCAGCCAGATCACCGGCGTCGATGGTTTCGCCGGCGGTGCCCGGGTATCGGGCCTGATCGACGTGCGCAGCGGTGATTATGATGGTTATGGTGGCGGCTATGGCGACACCCAGCGCCTGCGCTTCACCTGCACCACCCTCTATGGCCGCATCACTGACTTGCGCATGGGCTGACGAGGCGCTGCCCCCGGTGATCCGGGGGCAACTGCGTCGAATTTTCGCGCGCGCAGAGGACAGAACGTGACGCTGGTCACGCCACCGCCGTCGAATGCAGCGTAGTGATATCAGGCCAATTTGATTTCAGGTGACGGAGCAGGGGGCAAGACAATGCATATTCGGGGCATGAACCGCGGCAGTTTGGTTACGGCAGCTTTGGCACTGGCGTTCGCGCAGGGCGCAGCAGCGCAGATGCCGGCACCAGCACCGGCTCTGGCAGCGCCGACAACCCCGATGCTGGCCCCGGTTATGGTGCCTAACCCCAGCGAAACCGCCGATGTCTTGTGGGACAGCGATGCCATCGCCCGCCTGAAGCCTGGCCAGTTTCATTGGGCCGAAGCCATTGCGCCCGAAGGCCCGGTGCTGATCATCGTCAGCCTGCCGTTGCAGCGCGCTTTCATCTACCGCAACGGCGTGCGCATCGGCGTGACGACGGTGTCCACCGGCCGCGCCGGCCATCTCACCCCCACCGGCACCTTCCCGATCCTGGCCAAGGACGCCAATCATGTGTCGAACAAATACAAGATCCCCGGCACCAGCGTCTATGCGCCGATGCGGGACAGCCAGCGGCTGACGCGCGATGGCATCTTCCTCCATGCCGGCAAGGTGGGGGCGAGGCCCAATTCGCATGGCTGCGTGCATTTGCCCGCCGCCTTTGCCAGGACATTGTTCGCCATCACCACCACCGGCGCCACCACCGTCGATATCACCGACACCGGCACCATGCCGCTGATCGCCACTACCGCGCCCTTGCTGGACAATGATGATGCGGCCGCACCGGGCCCGGCCGGCAATTTCACCTGGTCGCCGACCGCATCACCGACCGGCCCGCTAACGATCGTCATCAGCGGTGCCGATCGCCGGCTCGTCGTGCTGCGCGATGGCATCGAGATCGGATCGAGCGACATCACCACCTTGGTGCCGATCACCGATTCGCAGGCCTTCACCCTCAACAGCGCCGATGCCCAGGGCCGGCGCTGGCTGCACCTGCCGATCCCCGGTGACAGCAGTGCCGGCGCGCTGCCGCTCGCCGACGCCCGCCTGCCGCCGGCCTTCCGCAGCGAATTGCTGGCCGTGCTGGTGCCGGGCACGACGCTGCTGGTAACGCCCGCCCCGCTCAGCGCCTATGGGCGGAAAGCGCCGGTGCGTTAGGCATCCAACCGCACCTGCGTTGACATTGCAGCAACTTCTGCCAGCGTCCCGGCCCATGCCAATGCCCGCCCGCACCGCCGGTCCCTCGCTCGCCCTGGTCGTGATGACCGGGCTGGCGATCATGCTCAACTATGTCGATCGCGGCGCGGTCAGCATCGCGGCGCCGCTGATCAAGGATGAAATGCACCTGACGGCGACGGGCTATGGCCTCGTTGTCTCGGCGTTTTTCTGGACCTATGTGCCGGCGCTGCTGCTGGCCGGCTGGCTCGCCGACCGGATTTCGGTCCACCGGTTGATGGCCGGCGGCGTCGGGCTTTGGGCGCTGGCGACCTTTTGCACCGGCTTTGCCGGCGGCCTCGCATCGCTTGTCGCGCTGCGCCTGGCGATGGGGGTGGGGGAGGGGGTGGCGTTCCCCAGCGCCTCCAAACTGATGGCGCGGGCGCCCGATCATCGCCGTGCCACCGTCAACATCGCGCTGTCGGGCGGGCTGGCGATGGGGCCGCTGGTCGGCACGCTGGCCGGGGGCGCCATTCTGGAAGTCGCCGATTGGCGGACGATGTTCATTGTTTTCGGGCTGGTGACTCTGCTCTGGCTGCTGCCATGGGCGCGGCTGCGCGCCGAGGTTGATGCGCCGGAAGCGGTGGCCGAAGCGGCGGTTGCCTATCCGCGGCTGCTGGCAACGCCGTCGCTGTGGGCGATGTCGGTGTTTCATTTTGCCGGCACCTATTCGCTGTATTTCATCATCGCCTGGTTGCCGCTCTATCTCGTCAAGGAACGCGGTTATGGCATCGGCGACATGGCGCTGCTGACGGCGTTTTTCTATCTGTTCCAGACCATCGGCACGGCGGCTTCGGCGGCGTGGATCGACCGGTTGATCGCCGCCGGTCGCGATGCGCCAGCAGTGCGCCGTGCCTTTGCCATCGGCGGCTTCGTGATTTCGGCGGCCGGCGTTCTCGTGCTGCCGATGACGACATCGACCATCACGCTGATGGCGGTGCTGGTGCCGACCAGCCTGTGCTTTGGCTGCAACACCGGCATCCTGTTCACCGCGGGGCAGACGCTGGCCGGGGCGGCATCGGCGGGGCGCTGGGTCGGCGTGCAAAGTGCCGTCGGCAATTTTGCCGGCATCATCGGCCCGGTGGTGACGGGCGTGATCGTCGATCGCGCCGGCTATGCCCCGGCGTTTACGCTAACCGCCGTGGTGGTGATGGCGGGGCTGGTGGTGTTTCTGGTCGGGGTGCGGCGGGTTGAACGGCTGAATTGGGGGTGAAAACCGGCGGCGCACCCGCCGCGTCCGCGCCGAAACCCGTGGACACCCCGGTTTTTCCCGTGGCTTGATCCGGCAACCGCCCCGGAAAACCCGCAAAACCTGCCCGAAAAGCCCCTATTTGCCCCGCGCCTTGCGGTGTTCATCCAGGTCGAGCACCGCCGATTCATCCTCGGGCATCAGCCCCAGGCGGCGGGCGACTTCCTGATAGGCCTCAACCTCGCCGCCCAGGTCCCGCCGAAAGCGGTCCTTGTCCAATTTTTCGTTGGTTTTCATATCCCACAGCCGGCAACCATCGGGGCTGATCTCGTCCGCCAGGATCACCCGGGCGAATTCACCATCGAACAAACGGCCAAATTCCAGTTTGAAATCAACGAGTCGGATGCCGACGCCGGCAAACAGCCCGGCCATGAAATCATTCACCCGGATCGCCATGTCGGCGATATCGTGCATCTCCTCCTGGCTGGCCCAGCCGAACGCCGCAATATGCTCATCGGTAACAAGCGGATCGCCCAGCGCGTCATCCTTGTAATAATATTCCAGGATGGTGCGCGGCAGGGTGGTGCCTTCCTCCAGCCCGAAACGCTTGGCCAGGCTGCCGGCGACGACATTGCGGACAACGACCTCGATGGGAATGATCTCAACCTGGCGAACCAGTTGCTCACGCATGTTGAGACGCCGGATGAAGTGTGTAGGGATGCCGATGGTGGCGAGCAGGGTGAACAGATGCTCGGAAATGCGATTGTTCAACACGCCCTTGCCGCTGATCGTGCCCTTTTTCTGGGCATTGAAAGCGGTGGCATCATCCTTGAAATATTGGATAATCGTGCCGGGTTCAGGCCCCTCATAGAGGATTTTGGCCTTGCCCTCGTAAATCTGGCGGCGGCGTGACATGCCTCTTAACTCCTGGGCTGCCCTTTTGATGATCCGCGTCGGGCACGGCGGACCACTTCAATGACAAAACCCCGGAGACACCGGCAAAGGCGCGCCCGGGGCAGTTCACCTTGCATAGCGCGGCCATGGCGTGACTGCAATGCGTGGCGGGACATGCTTGGCATTGAACCGATCGCCCCGGCCCTCTATCTGCATAGGCAACAGCAGCCGGCGGAGCCCGCATGACAACCTTCGACAATCGCGAAAATGCTTTTGAAAACCAGTTCGCCCATGATGCCGAAATGCAGTTCAAGGTGGTGGCGCGGCGCAACAAATTACTGGGTCTATGGGCGGCCGGGCTGCTCGGGATGACCCCGGAAGCGGCTGAAACCTATGCCAAATCCGTGATATCCGCCGATTTCGAACATGCCGGTGACGACGATGTTATCCGCAAGCTTGTCACCGACCTCGCCGCCACCGGCACCAGCGAAGCCGACATCCGCACAGCGCTCACCGCCAAGGCCGCTGACGCCCGCCACCAGATCATGGAAGCTATGTAAATGGCGATGCCGGCGCACGAAATCGAAGCCGCCATCCGCGCGGCGCTGCCGGGTGCCACTGTCGAGATTACCGATCTGGCCGGGGATGGCGACCATTATGCCGCGCGTGTGACGGCAAGCCAGTTTGCCGGCCTGCCGCGGGTGCGCCAGCATCAACTCGTCTATAACGCGCTTGGCGGCCGCATGGGCGGTGTGCTTCATGCCTTGCAACTGACCACGATTCCCGCCTGAGGAGGCATATATGTCCGATACCGTTCATAATCGCATCGAAACGCTTGTTACCACCACCCCGGTGGTGTTGTTCATGAAGGGCACGCCGCTGTTTCCGCAATGCGGCTTTTCCAGCACGGCGGTCGCCATTTTGGAACGGCTGGGCGTGGAATTTGAAGGGGTTGACGTGCTCGCTGACCCGGAAATCCGCCAGGGCGTCAAGGCCTATTCGGATTGGCCGACGGTGCCGCAGCTCTATATCGGCGGCGAATTTGTCGGTGGTTCCGACATCATGATGGAGATGTACCAGGCCGGGGAATTGACCGACCTGCTCGTCAAGGCCGGCGCCGCTCGCACCACCGCCTGATCGCCGGAAAATGCCGGGTGATATCAACCTGACGCCAGGGGCGATCTGGCGGGACAGCGTCGCCGCCATGCGCCCGGATTTCGGCACATTGTTCAGCCTGGCGGCGCCCTTCACCCTGCTTGTCGATATGGTGACCTCGCTGTTTGGCCCGGCGCAGCCGCGGACCATGGCGGAATTCACGCCGCGCACGGTGTTCCTGTTGATCCTGCTGCCCGGCATCATCGCCGCCATCGCGCAACTGGCGGTGGCGCACCGCATTGCTTTGCCGGCGGCCGCGCCGCGCCGCGCCCTGGCGACGGGATTTATCGCTCTGCCGGCCTATGCCGCGGCGTTGCTGCTGTCGGCGCTCCCGACCGGCTTCGGCATCATTTGCTTCGTTATTCCAGGGCTTTACATAACGGCACGATTGTTCGTGCTGGTGCCGGTGGCGGCGTGTGAACAGCTCGGCCCGATCGCGCTGTTGCGGCGCAGCTGGGCGCTGACGGCGGGGCAGGGCTGGGCCATATTATGGTTCATTGTCCTGGGCCTGTTGTTCATCCTGGGCGCCAGCCTGCTGGCGGCGGGTGTCGGCGCGGCGCGGGCCACCGTGCTGATGCTGGTCGGCGCCAAAGCCATTGCGGGTTTTGTGGCGGCACTGGTGCCGGCCATGCTGGCGACGGGGTTTTCAATCGCCGCCGCCGCCACGCAAACCATTATCTATCTGAAACTACGGCCCTAAAGCAGCGGTATCCGCGCGGCAGTTGTCGCCGGGTAGAGGCCGACGGCGCGTGGATCCTCATAGATTTCCACGGCGCGCTCGAACGGCTGGAACCCCTGCGCCTGATAAAAGCCGAGCGCTGCCGGGTGATCGAGATCGCACGTATGCACCCACACGCGGTTGATGCCAGGCCGCCACGCCAGGCGCAGCGCATGCGCCATCAACCAGCCGCCATGGCCATGGCCGGTCATCCCCGGCACCAGCCCGAAATAGGCCAGTTCGCAGGTCGCGGCGGCGCTGAAATCCAGCTCCAGCAACCCGGTCGCCACGCCGTCACGGCGGACACCAACATGGACTTCGGTGGTCGGTGCATCGAGAATCGCCGCCAGGTCGGCATCGGACAGGATCAGCCTGCCGCGCCACAGATACTCCTCGCCGATCTGCCGAAACAGCGTCCGGTAGCGGTCACGATCCACCGGTGCCGCCCAGCGTTCCAGCTTCAGCGCCGATCGCACCGGCTGGCGAGGCCCCGGCGCCGCCAGCATTTCCAGGCTGGTAACGATGGTGGCGACATGGCCGGGCGGGACGGCGATCAGGCTCAATCCCAGCGCGCCTCGGGCGGCAGGCTCATCAAAATGGCATCGACGTTGCCGCCGGTCTTCAACCCAAAGGTGGTGCCGCGGTCATAGACCAGGTTGAATTCGGCATAGAGGCCGCGATAGCGCAGTTGCGCCAGCCGCTGCTCGGTGGTGAAATCCTGATGCATCTTGGCGCGGACAAGGCGCGGGTAAAGCTCGACAAACGTCTCGCCAACCCCGCGCGTATAGGCGAAATCCTTGTCCCAATCCTGGCTGAGATGATCATAGAAGATGCCACCGACGCCGCGATGGCGCTTCCTGTGCGGCACCCAGAAATACTCCTCCGCCCATTTGCTGTGCGCCGGATAATGCCCCGGATCATGGGTGTCGCACATCGCCTTGACCGCCGCATGAAAGGCCGCCGCTTCGGTATCATCAGGCAATGCCGGATTGAGATCGACGCCCCCACCGAACCAGCGCTTCGTCGTCACCAGGAAGCGCGTGTTCATGTGGATCGCCGGGACCAGCGGATTGCAGGGGTGGATCACCAGGCTGATGCCGGTGGCAAAAAACCGCGGGTCTTCGCCCGCGCCATTGATCTGCTTGGCAAAATCGGCGGAAAATTCGCCGTGTACCGTCGAGATGTTGACCCCGGCCTTTTCAAACACCCGGCCCTTGAGCACTGACATGACACCGCCGCCGCCATGGCCGCCACTGGCATCGGGCCGGTCCCAGGCGGTGCGTTCGAACCGCCCGGCCGGGCGCGAAGCGTTGTTTGGCGCGCCGCCCTCATCTTCCAGCGTCTCGAGCGCCGAACAGATGCTGTCACGAAGCTGCCGGAACCAGGTCTGGGCCGCAAGTTGCTGATCATCGAGCGTGTACATGCCGCCCCTATAGCCGCAGCCGGGCGGGCAACGGAACCCTGCAAAACCATCGGCGGGACCGCCAGCGCGGCACCCGCGCCAATATGTCCCCAAAAACCCCGTTGCGTTGCAGCGTGCCTCCCGTCTATGGCGATTACATGTCGATGGGCTGCGTGCGCCTGCGGCTCCGTATTTGATAGTCAGGGGTGGTTGATGGCTAGTGAGACGTCTGTTTCCGCTGCATCCGGTGCGCATGGTGACGGCCTTCCGCCCGAAGGCGAGCGCCGGCGGGATTTCCTGTATGTCGCCACCGGGGCTTTTGCCGCCGTGGGTGCGGCGGCTGTCGTGGTGCCACTGGTCAACCAGATGAACCCGTCGGCCGATGTGCTGGCGCTAGCCTCGATCGATCTCGACCTGACGCCGATCCAGCCGGGCCAGGCGATCGTCGCCTCATGGCGCGGCAAGCCGATCTTTGCCCGCCAGTTGACGCCGCAGGAAATCGCCACGGCCAACGCCGTTGATATCAAGACGCTGCGTGACCCGCAGACGCTGGCTGAGCGCACCAAGCCCGGCAATGAGAAATGGCTGATCACGCTGGGCGTGTGCACCCATCTTGGCTGCGTGCCGCTGGGTGCCCGGGAAGGCGAAAATCGCGGCGATTATGGTGGCTATTACTGCCCGTGCCACGGCTCGCAATATGATATCGCCGGCCGTATCCGCGGCGGCCCGGCGCCCAAGAATCTGGAAGTGCCGACCTATGCGTTCAAGTCGCCCACATCCGTGACCATCGGCTGAGGAGGATCAGATGAGCTTTCCCTGGGCCAAACATTATCAGCCGACGAGCGAGTTCGGCAAATATATGGACAGCCGGCTGCCGCTGCCGCGCTTCATCTATGGTGCGCTGGGTGCCGGTTACCCCACGCCGAAGAACCTGAATTATTTCTATAATTTCGGCGTTCTGGCGGGTGTCGCGCTGGTTATCCAGATCATCACGGGTGTCGTGCTCGGCATGCATTATGCCGCCAACACCGGCATCGCCTTTGACAGCGTTGAACACATCATGCGCGACGTCAATTCGGGCTGGATGATCCGTTACATGCACGCCGTCGGCGCCAGCTTCTTCTTCGCTGTTGTCTATGTGCACATCTTCCGCGGGCTCTATTATGGCTCGTACAAGCCGCCGCGCGAAGTGCTGTGGTTGCTTGGCCTGGTCATCTTCCTGTTGATGATGGCCACGGCTTTCATGGGTTATGTGCTGGTCTGGGGCCAGATGAGCTTCTGGGGCGCCACCGTCATCACCAATCTATTCTCGGCGGTGCCGATCGTTGGTGAGGCGATTCACACCTGGCTGCTCGGCGGTTTTGCGCCGGACAATGCCACGCTCAACCGTTTCTTCTCGCTGCATTATCTGCTGCCGTTCATCATCTTCGGCGTCATCATCCTGCACGTTTGGGCGCTGCATATCCCGGGATCGAACAACCCGACGGGTGTCGATGTGAAGGGTCCGCAGGATACGGTGCCGTTCCATCCTTATTATACCGCCAAGGATTTCTTCGGCCTGGGCGTCTATCTGACGCTGTTTTCGGTGTTCGTGTTCTTCCTGCCCAACGCGCTGGGCGAAGTTGATAATTACGTGCCGGCAAACCCGCTGTCGACGCCGACGCACATCGTGCCTGAATGGTATCTCCTGCCATTCTACGCCATCCTGAAGGCCTTTACGACCGACTTCCTGCTCGTTAAGGCCAAGCTGTGGGGCGTGATCGCCATGCTGGCGGCGATAGTGCTGCTGTTTTTCCTGCCCTGGCTCGATACCTCGCCGGTGCGGTCAAACCGCTATCGTCCGCTGAACCGCATCTTCTTCTGGATCTTCGTCGCTGATTGCCTGGTGCTGGGCTATTGCGGCGGCCAGTTGGCGGTTGAACCCTGGGTTCGTATCGGGCAGCTCGCGGCGGCCTATTATTTCGCGCATTTCCTGATCATCATCCCGTTGATCGCGCGGTTTGAAAAAACCTTGCCGCTGCCCAATTCCATCTCGGAATCGGTGCTGGCCAAATATGGCAAGCCGCCGGCTTCTGGGTCGGCGGGCACCTTGGGCGGCACCGCGCCGCAGCCTGCTGAATAAAGGGTCCAATCGATGATTCGTCTCGGCGCCCTGGGCGTAGGCCTGTTGTTCGTCATCACCTTGCTATGGGGCGTTATCCAGCCCCGCGAGGCGGTGGCCCCCGATCCTGTCAAGGCGCTGCACAAGCACCCGCAGGAAATCGAATGGACCACCAATGGTGTGTTCGGAAAGTTCGATCGCAAGCAGATGCAGCGCGGATTCCAAGTCTACAAGGAAATCTGTTCGGCCTGCCATTCGATCCACCGCGTCGCCTTCCGTGACCTGGCGGCGCTGGGTTTTTCGGCGCCCGAGATCAAGGCGATCGCCGCAGGCTATGATATTGCGACGATTGATGACAAGACCGGCGAACCGACAACCCGCAAGGGGCTGCCTGCCGACAAATTCCCGCTCATCTATCCTAATGAGATTGCGGCACGCGCGGCGCAGAATGGCGCCCTGCCGCCGGATCTGTCGCTGATCACCAAGGCGCGTGAGGATGGCCCCAATTATGTCCATTCGCTGATCACCGGCTATGCCGATGCGCCGGCGAACTGGAAAGTGCCCGATGGGCTGTATTACAATCCCTATTTCCGCTCGCTCAATGTCGCCATGCCGCCGCCGCTGGCTGCCGATGACCAGATTACCTATGTGGACGGTACCAAGGCGACCAAGGACCAGATGGCGCGCGACGTTGCGACCTTCCTGACCTGGACGGCCGAACCCAAGCTGGAAGCACGCAAGGAAACCGGCGTCGCCGCCATCGCGTTCCTGCTGATCCTGACGGCTTTGGGCTATCTCAGCTATCGCAAGGTCTGGGCCGATGTGAAGCGCAAGCCGGCCGCCGTTTAGGCGGTTTGCCTGCAAACAAAAGGGCCGTCCCCGTTTCGCCGGGGGCGGCCATTTTTGTCTTTGCGATCCCGCGGCCCCCGGTTAGGCTCGATCGATCAGTATTCGGAAGGGGTTTACGGATGATTCGCATTGCCACTGTCGCCGTCCTGATGGCCTTTTCGCTGGGCAGCATGGCCCCCGCCCCGGCGTTGGCTGCCGCCTGCCGAGATGCCAAGGGCAAGTTCATCAAATGCCCGCCCGCCAAGCCGGCCGCCGGCGTGCGCTGCAAGGACGCCAAGGGCAAATTCGCCAAATGCGGCTCCCCGGGTGCCGTGCCCGCCAAGTAGCAGTTTGTGAACGATGATCTGCGGGCGCTGATTCGCACCATTCCGGACTATCCCAAGCCCGGCGTGCAGTTTCGTGACATCACCACCTTGCTGCTCGATGGCCCCGGCTTTGCCGCCTGTATCGATCGGATGGCGGCGGCGGTTGGCCCGGCACCCGATCTGATCGCCGCCATCGAAGCCCGGGGGTTCATCTTTGGGGCGGCTTTGGCGCAGCGCTTGGGCTGCGGACTGGTGTTGCTGCGCAAGCAGAACAAACTGCCCGGCCGGGTCACCGGCATCAACTATGCCCTGGAATATGGCCAGGACCGTATCGAGATGCACAGCGACGCGGTGACCCCGGGGGCAAGGTTGTTGTTGGTCGATGACCTCATTGCAACCGGCGGCACGGCCATGGCTGGAGCCCAGTTGCTGCAATCGGCGGGCGCCATAGTGACGAGCGCCGCCTTTGTTATCGATCTGCCCGATCTTGGTGGCGCCGCGCGGTTGCGGGCGGCGGGCGTGGCGGTATCGGCGCTGCTGGCATTTGAAGGCGAATAAGCCGCTGGCATCCGGGCTACAGGCGTTAGGCGCTGTCCTACACGCGTTGTTTGTGCAACAGTCCGACGCATCAGCTCTTTGACATCGCAAATCTGCTGCTCGTGCCAGCACGTTCGAACCGCCGGCAAATTCTACGCTTGCGAATCCTACACCGGCAAATCCTACACCATAAAATCCGGCAAAAGTCCCGCACCCGGGATCGGTGTGACTTTTGGGACTTTTGTTGGATTGCGCCGCCCGCCGTTTCAGGGCCCTGGACCCCATTTTTGCCTGTGTCGCCAATATTTTAGCAACCGCAAGCAAAAAAGGCTATGCCGGGTCAAACCCGCAGTGACCGTTCAATCAAAATGACAACGAGTCAGACTTTAGGCGGAAAAAGCGTCCGAAACAGGAAAATAAGGAAAATAACTCGGGACCGGAACGAATTTTTCCGGGACAAAACAATTGGTTGCTGTCGCGGCCTTTAACCAAGCCGACAATGCCGAAGCTGGGTTACCGCCCCTTTTTCCGCGCCGCGTAACGAGCATCGCGAGCGGCCTTTTGCGCCGCTTCCCGGGCGATGGCTTCCAGCCGTTGCTGTTCGGCCTTGACCAGAGCTTCGGCTTCCTTGGCGAGCCGGGCTTCCTCGGCGCGGACGGCGGCCTCGGCGCGTTCGGCTTTGCGCTGTTCCTCGCGTTCGGCGCGCTTTTCGGCGGCGCGGGCGCGGGCGGCCAGGGCGTCCTCATTGGGCGGCGGCGCGCTCTTGAACTTGTCGAGGGCGGCCTTGCGGGCTTCGGCCGCGGCTTTGGCGCGGTCGGTGTGATCAGGGAGTTTGAATGCCATAGAGCGC
>JANYCM010000175.1 GCA_025360285.1 Sphingomonadales bacterium | reverse complement strand
CACCCGCCATTCGACCGCTTTCACGGTGTCGATCGAGGCGCGTGACGGGGTGACGACGGGCATTTCCGCCGCCGATCGCGCCCGCACCATCGCCGTTGCGGTCGATGCCTCGAAAGGCCCCGAACATATCGTCTCGCCCGGTCATGTCTTCCCGCTGGTTGCCCGTGATGGCGGCGTGCTGGTCCGCGCCGGCCATACCGAGGCCTCGGTCGATGTCGCGCGGCTGGCGGGCCTCAACCCGTCGGGCGTTATCTGCGAGATCATGAATGATGATGGTGAGATGGCGCGACTGCCCGAATTGATTGTCTTTGCGCGCAAACATGGCCTGAAAATCGGCACTATCCAGGATCTGATCGCCTATCGCCACGCCCATGACCGGCTGGTCAAGCTGATCGCCGAAACCGAGATCGAAAGCTGGCATGGCGACCGCTGGATCGCCAAAACCTATGCAAATACCGCCGAATATGGCGAGCACATGGTCCTGCAAAAGGGCAAGGTCGAAGCCGGCAAGCCCACGCTTGTCCGCGTCCACACCCAATCGATGTTTGCCGATCTGTTCCACGAGGCCAATGACAAGGCCGGGCAATTGACCCGCGCCATGGATGTCATCGGCGAAGCCGGCGCCGGCATCATCGTCATCATCCGCGATTCGTCGCCGACGGCGATCTCCACCCAGATGCGCGCCAAGGGCGAAGGCCAGCCTGTCCAGTTGCGCGACTATGGCATCGGCGCGCAGATTCTCAGTGACCTGGGGGTTTCGGACATGATCTTGCTGACCAACCAGCACCGCAATATCGTCGGCATCCAGGGCTATGGCCTGAATGTTGTTGGCGAAATGGCGATTCCGCCGCATCCACTGGCTTAAGCTCCCCTCCCGGTTGACGCGAAGGCGTCGCCTACGACTGCGGGAGGGGCTGGGGGTGGGGAAGTCTTCACCATTCCACACCCGCCAACCGCAGCAGGTCCCACCCCCCGACCCCTCCCGCAAGCGGGAGGGGAGAAGGATCAAGAAAATGCCCCATATCCTGATCGTCGAAGCCCGTTTCTACACCGCACTCGCCGATGCTGAACTCGCCGGCGCCGTCGCCGCGCTGAAAGCTGCCGGCGCCACGCATGACGTGCTCACCGTGCCCGGCGCGCTCGAAATCCCCGCCGCCGTCGCCTTTGCCGATGCCAGCGGCGATTATGACGGCTATGTCGCGCTCGGCTGCGTCATCCGCGGCGAGACCTATCATTTCGAGGTTGTCGCCGGCGAAAGCGCCCGGGCGATCATGGCGCTGACGCTGGATGGTTTCGCCATCGGCAATGGAATATTGACCGTCGAAAACGAGGCACAGGCCTGGGCGCGGGCACGCCAGAGCGAAAAGGACAAGGGCGGCGAAGCGGCCAAGGCGGCGCTGCGCATGATCGAGGTCAAGGCCAAATTCGGCTAAGCATGACCGGGTTTCGCCTCGCCGATTTCCTGCCCTATCAACTGTCGGTGGCCAGCAACGCCGTGTCGCGGGCGGTGGCGATGGGCACCGGTTACGAAAGCCGGTTCGGGCTGACCGGGGCGGAATGGCGGGTGCTCGCCGCCGTCACCGCCGCCGGCAACCCCAGCCAGGTCGAACTCGGCAATGCCACCGGCATGGACAAGATGATGATCAGCCGGGCGGTGGCGGCTCTCACCGGCCGCAGGCTTATCGATCGGGTGCGAGACCGGCAAGACCGCCGCACCCTGCGCCTGAGCCCGACGGCGGAGGGCCGGCGCATCCATGATATCGTCGCCTCCCAGGCGCTGGCGGTAGAAGCGAGGCTGCTCGCCAGCCTTTCAACAGCCGATGCCGAAGTGCTGCGCCGGGCGCTGGCGGTGCTGCGCACGGCTTGCGACAAGCCGTAACATATGTTACGAAATACCCGTCCGACCGGGGAGACACGCATGACCAGTCCTATGCCGAATGATCTGGGCCTCGATGGCTTTGAATTTGTCGAATTCACCAGCCCGGCACCGGAAGCGCTGGCCGATCTTTTCGTCGCCATGGGTTTCACCCACGTCGGCACACACCGCTCTAAGAACGTCCGCCGCTATGCGCAAGGCGGCATCAATTTCCTGCTCAACATGGAAACGCGCGGCCAGGCGGCCGAATTCCGCAACGCCCATGGCCCCTCGGCCAATGCCATGGCCTTCCGCGTCGATGATGCCAGCGCCGCCTTTGCCGAAGCCGTGAAGCGCGGCGCAACCCCGGTGCATGGCCCCGTCGGCCCGATGGAATTGAACATCCCGGCCATCGAAGGCATCGGCGGGTCGAACCTGTACCTCGTTGATAAAGCCGGCGAACATGAAATCTATGATGTGGATTTCCGCGCCGTTGCCGGGGCGACGCCGAACGACAACAGCGTCGGCCTGCACACGCTCGACCATCTGACGCACAATGTGAACCGCGGGCGGATGGCGCTTTGGGCGGCGTTTTACGAGCGCATCTTCAATTTTAGCGAAATCCGCTATTTCGATATCGAAGGCCAATCGACCGGGCTGTTCAGCAAGGCGATGACCGCGCCTGACGACAAGATCCGCATCCCGCTGAATGAAAGCCAGGACGAGCACAGCCAGATCGAAGAGTTTCTGCGCGCCTATAAGGGCGAAGGCATCCAGCATATCGCACTGGCCACCGACGATATCTTTGCCACCGTCGATGCGCTGCGGGCGCGCGGCATCCGTTTCCAGGATACGATCGACGCCTATTTCGATCTGATCGACCAGCGCTTGCCCGGCCATGGCCATGATGTGGCGGAAATGCGCAAGCGTCGCATCCTGATCGACGGTACGCCGGAAACCGGCGGCGGCTTGCTGTTGCAGATCTTCACCGAAAACATGGTCGGGCCGATTTTCTTCGAGATCATCCAGCGCAAGGGCAATGACGGTTTCGGCGAGGGCAATTTCAAGGCGCTGTTCGAAAGCCTGGAACTCGACCAGATGCGCCGCGGCGTGATTCCG
The DNA here is from genome assembly GCA_025360285.1 of Sphingomonadales bacterium. Taxonomy (GTDB): domain Bacteria; phylum Pseudomonadota; class Alphaproteobacteria; order Sphingomonadales; family Sphingomonadaceae; genus Sandarakinorhabdus. The sequence goes on along the minus strand of JANYCM010000175.1, from coordinate 1,180 downwards.
GCGAAAGTCGAAGCATGACCGACCCCGCCAGCGGGAGGGGAGCGTTTTGATGTTGACCGGCTTCGGCAATCATTTCGCCACGGAAGCCGTCCCCGGCGCGCTGCCGGTCGGCCGCAACAGCCCTCAGCGGCCGGCGTTCGGCCTGTATGCGGAACAGCTTTCAGGCACCGCCTTCACCATGGCGCGGGCGGAAAATCGCCGCTCCTGGCTGTATCGCCTGCGCCCCTCCGCCCAGCATTCGCCCTATCGGCTGGCGTTCGATCCGGCCGCCAACCGCACCCTGCCCGCCGGGCCGAACCGCCTGCGCTGGGACCCGCAGCCGCTTCCCGATGCGCCGACTAGCTTCCATGGTTCCGTCATGCCCCTGTTGTGGAACGGCGACCATGAGGCCCTGACCGGCGTGACGTTTTCAACCTATGCCTGCAACGACAGCGGCGGCAATCAGGTGTTTTTCTCGGCGGATGGCGAAATGCTGATCATCCCGGAGCATGGCGGGCTGCGGCTGCTGACCGAAATGGGCATCATCGATCTGGAACCGCTCGAAATCGCGCTGATCCCGCGCGGTGTGCGGTATCGGGTCGAACTGCCCGATGGCACAGCGCGCGGCTATATCGCCGAAAACCATGGCAGCCCGTTCCGCCTGCCCGACCTGGGACCGATTGGCTCCAACGGCCTCGCCAACCCGCGCGATTTCGAAACGCCCACCGCCTGGTTCGAAGACCGCGATGAACCCTTTGAACTGGTACAGAAATTCGGCGGCAAATTATGGACGACCCAGCTTGATCACAGCCCGCTCGATGTCGTCGCCTGGCACGGCAATCTGGCGCCGTGCAAATATGATCTGCGGCGCTTCAACACCATCGGCAGCATCAGCTTCGATCATCCCGATCCGTCGATCTTCACGGTGTTGACCAGCCCCAGCGACACGCCGGGCCGCGCCAATGCCGATTTCGTCATCTTCCCACCGCGTTGGCTGGTCGGCGAAGACACGTTCCGGCCGCCCTGGTTCCACCGCAATTTGATGAGCGAAGCCATGGGCCTGATCACCGGGGACTATGACGCCAAGGCCGGCGGCTTTGCGCCGGGCGGGGTTTCGCTGCACAACATGATGAGCGCGCACGGCCCCGATGTGGCGAGCTGGCAGGCGGCGAGCCATGCCGATCTGAAGCCGCAGAAGGTC
>JANYCM010000167.1 GCA_025360285.1 Sphingomonadales bacterium | reverse complement strand
CGAAACCGCCGGTGGCCCATTGTCCGCGCAGGCCCAGGGCAACAACGCGGTGATCGACATGGGGATGCCGCACTTCGACTGGGGGGCAGTGCCGCTGGCCTATGCGATGGACACGCTGGCGTTGCCACTGGCTTGGGATGAGCTGGCAGGCCCCGGTGCCGTCAATGTCGGCAACCCGCATGCAGTGTTTTTCGTCGCCGACGCGCACGTCGTGCCGCTGGAAACACTGGGGCCGCGCATCGAGCAAGACCCTGTTTTTCCAGAACGAATTAACGTCGGCGTTGCCGCGATGAAGGGCCGTGGCCATATGGACCTGCGGGTCTGGGAACGCGGTGCCGGTCTGACCCGCGCCTGTGGCACCGGGGCGGTGGCCGCCGTTGCCGTCGCCCAGCGGCGCGGCCTTGCCGATGCACGGGTCACCGTATCACTGCCCGGCGGTGATTTGACGATCAGCCGCGCCGACAACGGCCATCTGCTGATGGCCGGCCCCGCCACCATTACCTTCACCGGCACAATCGATCTGGACCTGTTTCCATGAGCTGGCTCGATCGGCTGAAGACCGGCCTCACCCGCTCGACCACCAAGCTGGGCGACAGCCTGGCGGGCCTCGCCACCGGCACGATGCCGCTTGATGACGCGCGGCTCGATGCGATCGAGGAGGCGCTGATCGCCGCCGATCTTGGCCCAGCCGTTGCCGGCCGCATCCGGACGCGGCTGGCGGATATCAAATTTTCCAAGGGGATAGATGAGTCCGGGCTGAAAACCGCTGTGGCGGCGGAGGTGACCGCCGTGCTGGCGCCGGTGGCCCGGCCACTGGCCATCACGGCGTTTCCACGGCCGCATATCATTCTGGTTGTTGGCGTCAATGGTTCGGGCAAGACCACAACGATTGCCAAGCTGGCGCGGTGCTTTACCGAGCTGGATTATACAGTGATGCTGGCCGCCGGCGATACGTTCCGCGCCGCGGCGATCGAGCAATTGCGCATCTGGGCCGGGCGGATCGGCGTGCCGGTGATCGCCGGTGAGCAGGGTGCCGATGCGCCGGGCCTGGCCTTTGAAGCCGTCAAGGCGGCGCGGGACGCCGGCACCGATGTGCTGATCATCGATACCGCTGGCCGGCTCCAGAACAAGGCCGGCTTGATGGATGAACTCGCCAAGATGCGCCGGGTGATCCAGAAGCTCAGCCCGGCGGCGCCGCACGATACCATCCTCGTGCTTGATGCGACGACGGGCCAGAATGCACTGAATCAAATCGAGGTTTTTCAGCAGGTTGCCAAGATCACCGGGCTGGTGATGACCAAGCTGGATGGCTCTGCGCGCGGCGGCGTGCTGGTGGCGGCGGCGGAGCGGTTCGGCCTGCCGATCCATGCCGTCGGGGTGGGCGAAGGCATGGACGATCTGCGGCCGTTCGAGGCCGGCGATTTCGGCGCCGCGCTGGCGGGTTCCTAGCCGGATCGCCAGTCGCAACGCGGCAGCAATCCGCCCATGGTGCGCCACCATCAAAGGACCGGCGCCATGGATTTTGACTTGCCCCCCGAGCTGACGGCCTATCTCGCCGAGCTTGATGCCTTCATCGAGGCCGAGATCAAGCCTTTGGAAAACAAGGACGATAATATCCGTTTCTTCGATCATCGCCGTGAATATGCCCGGACTGATTGGGAGGCCGGCGGCCTGCCGCGCCACGAATGGGAAGCACTGCTCGCCGAAGCGCGGGAGGTCGCCGACAAGGCCGGGCATTATCGCTTCGCCTGGCCGGTTTCGATGGGCGGCAAGGGCGGCAGCAATCTGGCGCTGGCGGTGATCCGCGAACATCTGGCGGCGCGCGGGCTGGGTTTGCACAATGACTTGCAGAACGAACATTCGATCGTCGGCAACAACCCTTTCATTCTGCTTTTCAAGGAGTTCTCTACCCCCGAACAATATGCCCGCGATGGCGAGGCGGTGATGTCCGGCGCCATGCGCACCGTCTTTGGCCTTACCGAGCCCAATCATGGATCAGACGCCACCTTCATGGAAACCGCCGCCGTGCCGCACGTCCAGAATGACAAAAAAGGCTGGCTTATCAATGGCGAAAAGATGTGGTCGACGGGGATGCACGTCGCCACTCACGCCATGGTCTTCGCCCGCACATCGGGCAAGGATGGCGAGGCCACCGGCATCACCTGCTTCATCGTGCCCGCCGACGCGCCGGGGGTGAAGGTGGAGGAATATCTGTGGACCTTCAACATGCCGACCGACCATCCCAGGGTCAGCTTCACCAATGTCTGGGTGCCCGAGGACAGTTACTGGGGCCAGATCGACCGCGGGCTGGGCATCGGCCAGAGTTTTGTTCACCAGAACCGCATCCGCCAGGCGGCATCATCGCTTGGCGCCGCGCATTATTGTATTGAAGAGTCAGTGCGTTATGCCCGAACGCGCAAGCCATTCGGCAAGCCGCTGTCGGACAATCAGGCGATCCAATGGCCGCTGGTCGAGCTGGCCACCCAGGTCGAAATGCTGCGGCTGCTGATCCGCAAGACCGCCTGGCAGATGGACCGGATGGAGCACAAGGCGGTCGAGCGCGAGCTTTCGGACAAGGTTTCCATGTGCAATTACTGGGCTAACCGCCTGGTTTGTCAGGCTGCCGACCAGGCGATGCAGGTGCATGGCGGCATCGGCTACAGCCGCCACAAGCCCTTTGAGCATATCTACCGCCACCACCGCCGCTACCGCATCACCGAAGGGTCCGAAGAAATCCAGATGCGCAAGGTTGCGGCGTTCCTGTTCGGCTATATGGGACCAAAACACCGGGCTTTTCAGGAGTTTACGGGTAATCCCACCGGTTAAACGGGTAGTGTGGCCGGGCGCGGCGGGTAGCGCCACCGGTTACGCGGGTAGCGCGGCCGGGCGTGGCGGGGTCGCGGCCGGGCATGGCTGGCGGCGCCGGGCATGGCATTTGTCTCCTGTAGAAGACAGGTGCCGCTCAGGCGATCGGCGCCAGCGTCACCAGATGCCCGAACAGGCTTTGATACGGCGCCAGCATGGCATCGACCGGCCCGGCGAGATAACCGGCCGGGCCGTTGGCATGGAAGCCGGCCCCGGACAGCCCGGTCGCAGAAGCGGCGATCGGGCTCAATTGGCCCAGATCGCTACTGCCGGCATCCCGCACGTCAAAAATCGCGGCAACATCGATGCCGGTCTTGGTCTTGGCATCCCAGACCGCAACATTGCCGGCATAGGTGACCCCGGCATTGGCGGCACTGCCCAGCAACAACGGGCTGATGTTGTTGGCGACCATGGCACCATGGACATCGAGAATGTTGATGGACGCCGCCAGGCCGTCCTTGGGCCCGCTCAGCACGGTGTTGTTGGTCGCCACCACGCCGTCGGTATTGGCGACGGTGATGGCGTTGCGATAGGTGCCTTCATAATAATTGTTGCTGATCGTGATGTTGCTGTGCCGCACCCCCGCGGCCACCGCCTCGCTGCGGATGAAGATGCCGCCGATGAAGCCCGAATTGCCCTGGATCATGACATTGTCCCGAAAGGTCACGTCCGAACTCGCCGCGCCGTTATAGCCGGTTGAAATCTGAAAATTGTCGGGGTGGTCGCCCGCCGCATAGTTGGGCTGCATGTTGGTCAGGTAATTGCGTTCCAACAGCACGCCATGGACATTCTGCATGTCGATACCCTCGCGCGCCTCGGTGATGGTGTTGCCGGCAACGACGACATCGGAGGCGGTGGTGAAGGTCATCCCGACCCGCAATTGCCGGAACGTCGAATTGACGACGCTGACATGATCGACGACCGAAAAGCCGATGCCATTGCCATCATCAAAGCTGGAGCCATTGAGCGACCCGCTGACGCTGATCCCGGCAAAGGCGATCCAGGATGATTTGGTTACCGCAATCGCCTGCGAGTACAACGGTTCATTGGCGGCCAGGATATGCTGCACGCCGACGCTTTGCAGCGTGATATGATCGCTGTTGACGATCTTCACGCTATCGAAAATCGCCGCCCGGCCAGGGTCCACCGAGCCAATCACCAATGAACCACCGCCCAGCGGATGCACATTGCTGAGCGTCAGCGTGCCATAGCTGCCCGGCGCCAGCAAAATCTGGTCCCCGCCCCTGGCCAACCGCGCCGCCACCAGCAATTGCGCCGCCGAGGAAACAATGGTCGTGGTCATGGTCAAATATCCGCCGTTGCGTCTGCCATGAGTCAAACGGCGGCACGGGGCGCGGCGTTATCGGGATCGTCGTAAACCGCTGTTAGCGTTTGCGGCGACACACCAAGGACTTCGTAACCCTGGCGCACGGCCTTGGGTGATGTCCCACCTTGAAATTAGCCGGCCCGGCGCAGACCATCACGCCTCCATGTATGCTTAGCGCAAAGAATGGAGGCGGTATGGCTTATTACGTTAAGGTTATCCCCCCAAGCGGAAGGGCGCGAATCCATGAAGGATCGTGGAAGTTCTGCTGTGACGGTCAAGGAATGAAAAATCAGGACAAGGTAACTGGCCCTA
>JANYCM010000164.1 GCA_025360285.1 Sphingomonadales bacterium | reverse complement strand
AGCAGCGTGTCGACTGTGCCGGCGGGGAGCTTGGCAAAGGCGGCATTGGTCGGCGCGAACACCGTGAACGGCCCAGGCCCCGACAAGGTGTCCACCAGCCCGGCGGCCTTCACCGCGGCGACCAGCGTCGTGTGGTCCTTTGAGTTGACGGCGTTTTCAATGATGTTCTTGGTCGGATACATCGGTGCCCCGCCGACCATGACGGTCTTCGACATCGACATCTTGGCCATAACCGGCGTGCCGGCCAGGCCAGCGGCAGCAAAGGCCAACAGGGCAGTGCGCAACGCGCGCTTTGACATACTCATCGCAACTATACTCCCACAAGCATCACATCCCCTTGAAGGGACGTGGAGAGATACGCGGGAACCGGGGCGGCGGTTGCATTGGCGACGGGCGGGGCGGGATGTCGCAGGACGAAATCTGGGGGCGGAACGCCCTTCTGCCCCCCCTACCCGCCGGTGAGCGCAGAGAACATTTGAGACGTTTTGAGCGCAGCGAGCATTCGGACGTTTTGAGCGCAGCGAACCGAGAGTGGGGAGGGCTGGGGTGGGGGGAGGGGGAAGAGGACGCCTAGACCGCGCTCAACTTGCCTGTTGCCACCACCGGGCCGGTGGGCTGGCCGGTGGGTGACCCGCCCAAAGGTTCGATCGAAATCGCCAGCACGGCGCCGGCGGACAGGCCCTGCAGGCGCTGCGCCGAAATTACATGGGCGTTGGGGCCATGGATATCGATCACGCCCAATGACCGGGGCGGCTTGTTGCCTTCGATCACCCATAGCTCGGGGGATTTGTCACCATCGTCGCGCTGGGTGGCGGGGGTCAGCACCACGGCACCGCGCAACGGGTCATAGGCGGCGGCGAGCAGCGGCTTGCCATCGCTGCCGGCAAGGCTGGCGACCAGCATCTGCGGCGGCGCGCCGGGGGCGACCGGCGCCGGGCCGATCTGGGCAATGGCAATCACGGCCGCGGCGGTGCCGGCAAAGGCCAGGCCGCGCCACAGTGCGAGGCTGTTCCACCAACTGGCGGCAGCCGGCTTGGCGGGCGCTGCCGCCCGCACCGGCGCGATTTCAACGGCAATGGCCGACCAGACATCGGCCGGCGGCGCCACCGCCGGGGTTGCGTCATCGAGCGGCGACAGCATCCCCTGCCAGCCTTCGACCAGCGCGCGGAACGCCGGATCGGAGCGCAGCCGCGCATCGGCGGCGCGGCGTGCGGCGCGGTCAAGCCCACCCAGCGCGAAATCCATCGCCAGCTGCTCATCGGGCGTCATCATGTCGATGTCGTCGCTCATGCGACACCACCCGCCGGCGTCAGCCCGGCTTTCATGCGCATCAGGCCGCGGCGGACCCAGCTTTTCAGAGTTCCGACAGGAATATTTTCGCGTTCGGCCAGTGCCTCATAGGTCAGGCCTTCGAAATAACAGCTGCGGATGGCAGCGGCATGGCGCGGTTCCAGCGCCGTGAGCGCCGCATGGACGCGCGCCGCATCACGGCCGGTATCGATCAGCACATCGGCCGTCGGCGCTGCATCGGCGACATCAGACGCCGCCTCGATGGGCGCCGTCGGCCGGCTGCCACGGGCCCGAAAACGATCGATGGCGCGGTTGCGCGCGATGGTCGAAGCCCAGGTCACGGGGCTGGCGCGCGCGGGATCAAACTCCGCTGCCTTGCGCCACACCGTCACATAAACCTCCTGCAAAACATCCTCGGCCTCACCGCGTTCGACCAAGATACGCAGGATGATGCCAAATAGCTTCGCCGACGTGCGATCATAAAATTCGCGGAACGCCGCCTGGTCGCCATCGGCGGCCCGCGCCAGCATCGCGGCGAGTTCGGCGGCGCCGGCGGAAGCGGTGCGCGGCAGTGCCGTCACAGGCGCCGCACCTGCATCCGGATCGGCCCGTCGGCGCGGCCATGGACGAATTGATCGACATAAGGGTTGCCGGCGGTATCGATCGCCGCCTCCGCCCCGGACCAGATGATGCGGCCTTCATACAGCATGGCAACGCGATCGGCGATCTTGCGCACGCTCGCCATGTCATGGGTGATGGTTAACGCGGTGATCTTCATGTCCGTAACCAGGGTGCGGATCAGCACGTTGATGACATCGGCCATGATCGGGTCAAGCCCCGTTGTCGGTTCATCAAAAAATAATATCTCGGGCCGGGCGGCAATGGCGCGGGCCAGCGCGACGCGCTTCTGCATGCCGCCCGAAAGTTCCGACGGCCGCAAATCGGCGACATCGCTGCCCAGCCCGACGCGGGCCAGATTGTCGATCGCCGCCGCCCGGCGCTCGGCCGCGGCGCCGGGCAGGGCAAAACTGACATTGCGCCAGACGCTCAGGGACTCGAACAGCGCGCCGCCCTGGAACAACATGCCGAAGCGCGCCTGATGCGCCGCCAGCGCCCGGCCCTTCAGATGCGTGACATCGGCGCCATCGACGCGAATGATGCCGTGATCGGGGCGCAGCAGCCCGAGGATGCACTTCATCGTCACCGATTTGCCGGTGCCCGACCCGCCGATGATGACCATCGATTCGCCCGGCGCAATATCCAGATCGACGCCGGCCAGCACCGTCTTGGCACCAAAGCGCTTGGTGACGCCGGCAAGGCTGATCTTGGCGGTCATGACCCGAAGACGATGACGGTGATGATGAGGTTGGACAGCAGGATGAGGATGAACGCCGACACCACGGCATTGGTCGTCGCCCGCCCGACTCCGGCGGCGCCGCCCGAGGAATGATAGCCATGGTAACAACCCATCAGCGCGATGAAGAAACCGAAGACGCCGGCCTTGACCATCGACGAGACGACATCATCGACCTTCAGATATTGCGCCGTGGTGTTGAGATAGGCCGCCGAATTGAAGTCGAGCCGGAAGGTGGCGAGCAGCCAGCCGCCCATGACGCCGAGCGCGTTTGAGACCAGCACCAGCAGCGGCATGACGAGAACAGCGGCGATGACCCGCGGCAGCACCAGATAGCGATACGGGTCGGTGCGCAGCGTCGTCAGTGCATCGATCTGTTCGGTAACCCGCATGGTGCCGATTTCGGCCGCCATGGCGCTGGCGACGCGGCCGGCGACCATCAACCCGCCAAGCACCGGCCCCAGTTCACGCACGATGCCGATGACGGTGACGGCGGGCACTGTCGAGGCGGCGTTGAAACGGCTGCCGCCGATATAGATCTGCTGGGCGAGCGCCGATCCGGTGAAGATCGCCGTCAGCCCGACAACGGGCAGCGAGAACCAGCCGATGACCAGCATCTGTTCGGCAAGCTGCGCCGGATAAAAGGGTGGGCGGAACAGCCGGGCCAAAACGGTGGCGGCAAAGCCCGCCAGCCGGCCGACGCTGCCAAACAGGCCGATGACGACCCCGCCCAGCGCGATCAGCGCATGGGCCAGGGTGGCGACAATTCCGGGGGAGGCAGGCGAGGCGCTCATCGATAAACACGGGCATAGCGACGGCCAAGGCCGGTGAGCAACTCATATTGCGTGCGGCCGGCAGCGACGGCGGTGCGGGCGAGATCAAAATCCAGATCGATCCAGTCGCCCTCGGCCAGCGTCGGGGCGTCGGTCACATCGAAACTGGCGAGGTCCATGGAGATGCGGCCGGCCAGCGGGCAGCGGATGCCGGCGATCATGGCGGCGGCGGACACCGGCGGGTCAGACAGCGAGCGTGGATAGCCATCGGCATAACCGATGGCGACGGTGGCGAGGCGCGTTGGCCGGCGAGCGGTGAAAGTCGCGCCGTAACCGACGGAATCGCCGGGCTCGACTTGGCGGATTTGCAGGATTTGGGCGCTCAAACCCGCGACACGCCGCAAATCCCCGCCATTTGGCCCGTCTCCCCCCCCGAAAAGCCCGATGCCAGGCCGGACAAGCCCGAAGCGATACCCCGCGCCCAACCCGATTCCCCCCGAATTTGCCAGGGCATAGCGCCGCGCCGGGACCCTTGCCACGATGTCGGCAAAGGCGGCGCGCTGGCGTTCGTTGAGCGGATCGCCGGGCATTTCAGCGCAGGCGAGGTGGCTGTGCAGCGTATCGATCGTCAGGCCATCGAGCAGCCCCGACACTGCCTCCGCCGGGGAAAGGCCCAGCCGGTTCAGCCCGGTATCGACCATGACATCGCAGGGTCGCCCGGTGGCGCGCCACGCCTGCACTTGCGCCGCCGTGTTGAGCACCGGGACCGCGGGCCATGCCAGCGCCGCCGCCAGCTGATCCGGCGCAAAGCCATGCAGCACGGCAAGCCGCACCCCCGCCGGCAGGCCGCCGAGCGCCGTAACCTCTTGCCAATGCGCGACAAAAAAATCGCGCGCGCCGGCCCTGGCCAGCGCCGCCAGGACGGCGGGTGCCCCCAGGCCATAGCCATCGGCCTTGATCGCCGCGCCGCAATCGGCGCCAGCGGCCGCCGCCGCCAGGGTGCGCCAATTGGCAACCAGCGCGCCGGTATCGATCGTCAGCCGGGCAGTGGGGGGCGGCGTTTCCATGGACTTCCGGGTTAGCGGGCCGGCGCGCGCCTGTCACGCCGCCGGATATTCATCGCCATGAAAGCGAGGCTGGCGTATTTACACGGTCGCGGCATCGGCCGCCCGAAAGCCCGAACCATGAAACGCCTGTTCATTGCCCTCGCCCTTACCGCCGTCACGGTGGCCAGCGCCCCGGTGCTGGCCCAGGCCCAGCCGCGCCCGGATACCGATTTCTGCGCCAAGATGCGCGCCAAGGATCCGGGCGGCATCTGCACGCCGAAGGGCGAATATGTAACGGCGGAAAAGGTTTACCTGCCCGACGGCAAGGTGATTGTTCGTAGCACGGGCAATTAATCGAACAGCGAACTGACCGAGCTTTCCTCGCTGGTCCGCCGCATCGCCTCGGCCAGAAGCGGCGCGATGGTGATGCGGCGTATTTTCTTGGCGCCCTTCACTGCCGCCAGCCCGGCGATCGAATCGGTCACGACAAGCTCGGTCAGCGCCGAACCCTCCACCCGCGCAACGGCGCCGCCCGACAGCACGCCGTGGGTCACATAGGCCGTCGCCCCGGCCGCGCCGGCCTCGATCAGCGCCGCCGCCGCATTGCACAGCGTGCCGGCCGAATCGACGATATCGTCAACCAGCACGCACATGCGGCCGCGCACATCGCCGATGATGTTCATCACTTCCGATTCGCCGGCGCGTTCACGGCGTTTGTCCACAATGGCCAGCGGCGCATTGCCCAGCCGCTTGGCCAGCGCCCGCGCCCGGACGACGCCGCCGACATCGGGCGACACAACTGTCAAATCCTGCTTGCCCAGCCGTGCCTCGATATCGGCGGCCATCACCGGCGCCGCATAGAGATTGTCGGTGGGGATATCGAAAAAGCCCTGAATCTGGCCGGCGTGGAGATCGACCGACAGCACGCGGTCGGCGCCGGCAACGGTGATCAGATTGGCGACGAGCTTGGCCGATATGGGCGTGCGCGACCCTGATTTGCGGTCCTGCCGGGCATAGCCGAAATAGGGTATGACGGCGGTGATGCGGCGCGCCGACGCGCGGCGCAGCGCATCGATGCAGATCAGCAATTCCATGAGGTTGTCATTGGCCGGCGCCGCCGTCGGCTGAACGACAAAGACATCCTCACCCCGGACATTTTCGTGGATTTCCACGAATATCTCCTCATCGGCGAAACGCCGCACCGAAGCGCTGGTCAATTGCATGTCGAGATACTGGGCGATGGCCTGGGCCAGCTCGGGATTGCCGTTGCCGGCCATAATCTTCATGTGCGGTGCGCCCCTCCAGCTTGCGCAGCGGCATAGCGGCCGCGTCACGTTACGGCAACAAAAGCCTCGCTATTGACGGGACAGATGCCGGACCAGCGCCGCGCACAGCGGCACATCGGCCGGTGGCATGGCGAGCGACGCCAGCGCTTCGGGGGCCTCCCAGCGCAGCGGCTGGCCCTGCTGGCCCAAGGGCGTGCCGGACCATCGCCGGCACAGATAGAGCAGCAACAGCAGGTGGAAATCGCCATAGCCATGGCTGACAAAGGCAATGGTTTCAAAATCTTCAGGGCGGGTGGCGATGCCCAGTTCCTCGGTCAGCTCGCGCGCCAGCGCCGCCTCGGGCGTCTCGCCGGCTTCGATCTTGCCGCCCGGAAATTCCCATAGTCCCGCCAGATTGCTGCCCGCCGGCCGCTGCGCCACCAGTACACGGCCGGCCGGATCAACCAGCGCGGCGGCCACGACCG
>JANYCM010000158.1 GCA_025360285.1 Sphingomonadales bacterium | reverse complement strand
GCTGGCGCGGCAGTTCCTGTGGGAAGCCGGCCTCGATTACAACCATGGCACCGGCCACGGCGTCGGCAGCTATCTCGCCGTCCATGAAGGCCCGGCGCGCATCGCCTCCAGCGCCGCTTACACCGGCGGCGACGAACCGCTGGCGGCAGGCATGATCCTGTCCAACGAACCCGGCTATTACAAATCCGGCGAATATGGCTTTCGTGTTGAAAACCTGGTGCTCATCGAACCCCGCGACGTGCCGGGGGCCGAAAAGGCCATGCTCGGCTTCCGGGAACTCACCCTGGCGCCGATCGATCGCAACCTGATCGATATCGGCCTGCTCGACCCCGCCGAACGGCAATGGCTGAACACCTATCACGCCCGGGTGCTGGGTGAAATCGGGCCCCAGCTGGATAGTGCCGGCCAGGCCTGGCTGGCAGCGGCGACGGCGCCAGTCTGAGGCGGTTAAGCTGCCACCCGCCGCCGCCGCCGCAGCACCGCGCCCGTAAGACCGAAGCCGGCAATCAGCATGGCCCAGCTCGCCGGTTCCGGAACGACAGCGGAAGCACTCTGGATGCCGGGGCTGACCGACAGTGTCAGCCCGGCGTGAGGGCCGGCAAAGCGAATGGGCGAAATGTTGATTTCGGCAAGCCCGTGCGAATCATTGGTGCAACTGCAATTGTTGAGCCCCCCCGCCAATACCCAGAAAAAAATCTGGTTCAGCTGGCCCGGATTGACGTTGAAATAGAATGTCTGGGAAAAGGGCGAATCGACGCTGAGCGATGGGTCGGTGCCATCACCCGAGACATAGATGTGCTGGTTGACGAACGTCGGACCGCCCTGGAGATATACCAGCGCATCGCCAAAGGCGCCGGAATTGACATTGCCAACCGCGGCGCTGGACCGGCCGCTCAACGTCACGGCCAGCGCCACTGGCACCAGCGCGGGACCATCCACCTGAAAATAATAGTTCATGCGGGCGTTGGATGACGTCGCGTTCGACGTCATGTCGATAAGCGCACTGATCTTGCTGCCATCGCTGGCAATGAAGCTGGTCGCCGTCGATGGCCGCCCACCGGGATAGGCAAAGGTGCCCGGCGCGTAGAAATCGGCCTCTTCATCCGATCCAAGCTGATAATCGACCGGCTGAACCTTGTAATATTGAAAGAACGATGCGTCCGGCAACACGACAGCCTGGGCCGGCGTTGCAACGATCGTTGACAGCAGCACAACAGCAGAAAGTGATTTCACGGCAATACCCCCTATGACAGGATGCATTGCGACCTTCATTATTATTGCCGAAACGTAACCGGCCGTTCAACCTGCGTCAATGCGCGACGCCGATCCACCATCGAAATATCGCTGCGGCCATGATAGGGTCAGGAAAAGTTGCAACCAAGGGAGACCGCCGATGTTCAAGGCCCTGATCACTGCCGCGTCCACTACCGCGTCCACTGCCGCCGTTTTTGCGGCGTCCGGTGTCGCTGCCGTTCTGCTGGTTGCTGCCGCGCCGGTTGCGACCACCGTCTATGATTTCACCATGACGACAATCGATGGCAAGCCGATGCCGTTCGACCAGTACAAGGGAAAGGTGCTGCTGGTCGTCAACACCGCCAGCTTCTGCGGCTTCACCCCCCAATATGAAGGCCTGCAAAAGCTGCAGGACACCTACAAGGACCAGGGCTTCACCGTCATCGGCATCCCATCGGGTGATTTCATGGGCCAGGAATATAAATCCAACGGCGAGATCAAGACCTTTTGCGAATCGAAGTTCGGCATCAAATTCCCGCTGTCCGAAAAAAGCGTCGTCACCGGTTCGAAGGCGATTCCCTTCTACCGCTGGGCCAGCGACGTGCTGGGCCCCGACAAGGCGCCGAAGTGGAATTTCCACAAATATCTGATCGGCCGCGATGGCAAGATCATCACCGCCTTTTCCACCAAGACGACGCCGATGTCACCGGAAGTCACCGGCGCCGTGGCAGCGGCAATCGCCGTCAAGGGTTAAGGGACCGGCATTCGGAGTCGCTGCCCGGCGGCGGCTCCGGTGCCGTCCTGTCGCGCGCCTTGCGCCGCGCCAGATTGGCCCGCAACGCCGCCGCCAGCCGTTGCTGGCGCGCGGTTTCGGGATCGGTGTTGCTGTCCTTGGCCATCACCGGCCAACATAGCGCCGGATTCGGCCAAACGAAACCGCCGGGTTTCTTGACACGCCCCGCCCCCTCCCCCATAGGCCCGGTCCTTCGCCGGAATGCTGTCGTAGCTCAGTGGTAGAGCGCATCCTTGGTAAGGCTGAGGTCGGGAGTTCAATCCTCCCCGACAGCACCATCCGGCACAGCGGTTTCTCAAAACTTTTGAAGCCCACCGCCCTCGTCATTCGATCAAAGGCTGGAACCCGGTTTTTCTCTGGGCCGCAAGGCCGTAGTTGTGTCGCGGCATGACATTGTTGCAAAAACAGCCATGTTGACTAACGTATATACAATCAGCTATTTTGCCGGCTAATGGATATGACGACGGTCGGCGGCTTCGATTGGGACGAGGGTAATCGGGCGACGTGCCAAAAGCATGATGTAACCATCACCGCGGTCGAAGCCGCGTTTCTGCACCCGCATCACCTGGCGCCTGATGTCGCGCATTCGGCGGCAGAAACGCGATTCCTGGCGATCGGCAAAGGGGCGGGGCTGCGCCTGATATTTGTGGCGTTCACGCGGCGCGACAATGACGAGGGTGCCCGAATCCGGCCGATCAGCGCGCTATATGCACCAGAAGGAAATTGAGCATTATGAGCAAGCCACTGCCAGCCCTGACGAGTGATGAAGCAGCGGAAGGCTTCGTCGATACCGCCGACCTGTCACACTATGATTTGAGCGGCATGATCCCGCACAGCTTTGAATTTGCCAAAAAATCAAAGCAGGTAAACATGCGTTTCCCCGATCAGCTGCTCGCCGCCGTCAAGGCCAAGGCCGCCCAAAAGGGGATGTCATACCAGCGCTTTATCCGTCAGGCCCTGGAAGCCGCGCTTCAGCCGAAGGCGTAGCTGTTTCGCGCCCAAAGGCACGGGCGGATAAGTTGCGCATCCCAGCTCTTGTCAGCCCCTATGGCTTCCCCGGCGGGCACGGCGGCGGGTTGTTCTGCAAATCGAACATCTGCTGCATCGCCCCGGTGATGCCGGCCTTCAGATCGGTGATGCGCGCCGCATAGGCCCGGCGCAGGCAGGCAACCCCCGCCCCGCAGGCGCTGCGGCGGGCAAGGAACTGCACGGCATCGTCATGCCGGGCACCGTTCGATCCCATCATCATCGGCACCTTGCCATAGGCAAAGAACAGCGCCGCCATTTCGGTATCCTGCAGCGACAGCGCCGGGGTGCGGCAGACGGTGATCTCGTCGGGTGTGCGCGCCTTGCTGCAATCGAAGCTGGCGGCGCGGGCCGGGGCTGCGAGGCCGGCAGCGAGGCCGGATGCGAGCGCCAATGGCAGCAACATGGCGCGCAATCGGAACATCGGCGAATACCCCCTGTGGACAGGGTCGCAGCATAGGGTTTACCGCCGCGCGGTGGAAGCCAAGTCGGCGCAAAGATTGACTCGGGCCGCATCTGCCCCTATGCGCCGCCTCTTGAAATTCGGTCGGGCCTTGCCCTGCCCAGCCTTTCGGGACTTGAAGACATGAAGCGCACCTATCAACCGTCAAAGCTGGTCCGCGCCCGTCGCCACGGCTTTCGCGCCCGCATGGCGACCGTTGGTGGCCGCAATGTCATCCGCAACCGCCGCGCCCAGGGCCGCAAGAAGCTGTCGGCGTAAAGCACCATCGGCAGCGGGTTCCCCATGCTGCCGACGATCCGCCTGCGGCGCGATTTCCTCGCCGCCAATAAATCGCGCCGCGTCGTCACGCCGGGCTTCATCCTGCTGGTCAACCCGCGCCGCGATGATGATCCGCTGATTCGCGCCGGTTACACCGTCACCAAGAAGATCGGCGGCGCCGTGGTGCGCAACCGCATGAAGCGCCGGCTGCGGGCGCTGGCGCGGGACCTGGTTGCCGCGCACGGCCAGGCCGGGGCCGACCATGTGCTGATCGGCCGCGAAGCCGGCATCGAACGCGATTTCGCCGCGCTGCGCCAGGAACTCG
>JANYCM010000155.1 GCA_025360285.1 Sphingomonadales bacterium | reverse complement strand
GTCGGCGTGGCGCCGCTCGATCTGCGCAATGCGATCGGGGGAGATGATCAAACCCCTCTCCCCTTGCGGGAGAGGGCGACTCGCCGCAGGCGAGCGGGGTGAGGGGTAGCCTCGCGCCGAACAATCCCTCACCCCGGGCCTCGCTTCGCTCGTCTCTCGCCCTCTCCCGCAAGGGGAGAGGGGTTTGATCATCTCCCCCGATCGCATTGCGCAGATCGAGCGGCGCCACGCCGACCTCGCCGCGCAAATGGGCAACCCGGCGCTGGCTGCCGACAAGTTCGTGCAATTGTCGAAGGATTATGCCGAACTCACCCCCGTCGTCGAAGCTGCCGCTGCGCTGCGGGCGCTGCGCGAGGAAGCCGACAGTCTGAAATCCATTCCGCCCAGCGATGAAATGTTCGCCATGGCGCAGGAGGAGCTCGCCGCCATCGAGGATCGACTGCCCGGCGCCGAACGCACGCTGGCGTTGAAATTGCTGCCGACCGACAAGGCCGATGCCAAGCCGGCCATGCTCGAAATCCGCGCCGGCACTGGTGGGGATGAGGCGGCGCTGTTCGCTGGCGATCTTTACCGAATGTACGAACGCTATGCGGCGACGCGCAGCTGGCGGATGGAGCTTATGTCGGCGTCGGCGGGCGAAATGGGCGGTTTCAAGGAAATCATCGCCAGCGTGACCGGCGACAGCGTCTTTGCCCGGCTGAAGTTCGAATCCGGGGTCCACCGCGTCCAGCGCGTGCCCGCCACCGAAACGCAGGGCCGCATCCATACCAGCGCGGCCACTGTCGCTGTGCTGCCCGAGGCCGAGGAAGTCGATATCCAGATCGAGGACAAGGACCTGCGCATCGATGTCTTCCGCTCATCGGGGCCGGGCGGGCAATCGGTCAACACCACCGACAGCGCGGTGCGCATCACCCATCTGCCGTCGGGGCTGGTCGTGCAGCAGCAGGATGAAAAATCCCAGCACAAGAACAAGGCGAAAGCCATGAAGGTGCTGCGGTCGCGACTGTATGATCTCGAACGATCGAAGGTCGATGCGGCGCGGTCGGCGGATCGCAAATCCATGGTCGGGTCGGGCGACCGGTCGGAACGCATCCGCACCTATAATTTCCCGCAAGGCCGCGTCACCGATCACCGCATCAACCTGACGCTGCATCGCCTGCCCGAAATTCTGGAGGGCGGCATGGAGGAATTGGTATCGGCGTTGATTGCCGAGGATGAAGCCAGCCGGCTGGCGGAACTGGGGTGAACGCCGCGGCGGCCCTGCTCGCGGCGGCGCGGCGGATCGATCGCTTCGATGCCGAAGTGCTGTTGGCGCATCTGCTGGGCACGGACCGGATGAGCCTGCTCGCCGGGCCGGTGCGCGAAGTCGATGAGGCGGCGTATGAGGCGCTGGTCGGTCGCCGCGCGGGCGGCGAGCCTGTCGCCTATATTACCGGCCACCGCGAATTCTGGTCGCTCGACCTGGCGGTGACCCCGGCGGTGCTGATCCCGCGGCCCGATTCCGAAACCTTGATCGGGGCGGCGAAGATTTTGCGCGGCGACCATGCGCCGGCGACGATTCTCGATCTGGGCACTGGCTCGGGCGCGCTGCTGCTGGCGGCGCTGACCGAATGGCCGCGGGCGCGCGGGCTGGGGGTCGATCGGTCGCTGGCGGCGCTGGCGGTGGCGGCGGGCAATGCGGCGCGGCTGGGCCTGTCGGGCCGGGCGGTGTTCATCGAAAGCGATTGGGGCGCGGCGGTGACCGGGCGGTTCGACCTGATCCTGTGCAACCCGCCCTATGTCGAGGCGGACGCCAAACTGGCGGCGGACGTGCGGGATTTCGAACCGGCGGCGGCACTGTTTGCCGGCGCGGACGGCCTGGATGCCTATCGCGTGCTGGTGCCGCAACTGGCGGGCTTGCTCAACCCCCGCGGCGGCGTGGTCCTGGAGGTTGGCGCCACCCAGGCGGGCGCCGTGACGGCGCTGGCGGCGGGGTTCGCCGTGACGGTGCGGCGCGACCTGGCAGGGCATGAACGGTGTCTGGTGCTGACGCGCTGATACGAATTGCCTTGCACAACTATTGATCCGTCATCCCGGGCTTGACCCGGGATGACAGGGTATTTCAGATGAAGGCGCGTTTACCCGTCCCGCCGTTCCAGCATCCGCCCCGATACGATCGCCACCTGGGGCTTGCCCTTCACAAAGCCGGTGAAGCTGATGCGTTCAGGGTTCCAGTCTTCCTCGGCGGTGCGCCACACATCATTGCCGATATCGACAATCGCATCGGTGCCGCCGATCAACAGGCGATCGCCGCGCGCGACCAGGGTGATACCGCCGACCCAGGGATCATCGCTTTGGTAATGGCCGGCGCGCAGCGCGATAGACGCCGGGGTGGCCGGCAGCGCCGCCGAGGCGCCATTACGGCCAAAGCGCTGGGCACCCCAATCCGCCGCGATGACGCCGCTTTTGTCGCGGACAAAGCCCAGGGTGAAATCACCAAAGCGCCGGTTGTTGGCGTAAAACACGTCCGGGCCGAGCATTTGCAGGGGGGTGCGAATGGCGCCATCAACCAGGGTCAGGCCGGTGCCGGCTTCGATGCTGAACGCCCCGCCGGGTCCGGCATAGGCGCCGGCGAAATCACCGGGCTTGGCG
>JANYCM010000111.1 GCA_025360285.1 Sphingomonadales bacterium | reverse complement strand
CGTCGCGGCTGAAGCGGAAGGCGCCGTCGATGCCGGCAAAGCCTTCGCGGTTGGTCAGCGCGGCGCGCGGGAAGGCGGCGCCGAGCGGCCAGTTACTGGCCAGGCTGTTGACCAGCAGCACCGAATCATAGCCAAAGCTCGCCAGCCGTGACGGGTTGCTGCCGAACTTGGTCTTGTAACGCTCCGCCAGTTTGACGAAGCGTTCATCGGGCACCGAGGCGAACAGCGCCCCGCGCAGGCCCGCCGCCTTGGCGAGGCCGGGTTCGTTGTTCCACAATTCGGTGCCGATCAGCACGACGCGGCCGGTGCCGGCGCCATATTTTTCCAGCGCTGGCAGCATCTGCGCGGCAACACTGCCCGAATCGGCGATCAGCAGCGCCTGGAAGGGCAGCGCGCCGGCGCCGCCCTGGGCCTGGGCCACGCTGCCATCGGCGCGAATCACCGCGGGGACGGCTTTCGTGCGGTTGTCATAGGCGGTGATCGTGCGGATGGCGCCGGCCATTTTCACCGGGTCACGCGGATAGGTGATGACCGATGTGGTGCGGCCACCGGCGGCCTCCACGGCGCGGACGAACGCCGATTGGGCACGCTGGCCATAGACGCCGGCGGGGACCAGCGCGGCAAAGCGTTCGATGCCGCGGCTGCGCGCATAGGCAATGCTGCGGCCGATCGACTGGCCAAGCTGAAAGCCCAGCACATAGACATCATCGCCGGCGAGACTCGAATCATTGGAGAAACTGAGCACAGGCACATGCTGCGGCCCGGCCACCGCCTGCACCGCTTTGATATCGCCGGCGAGCAAGGGCCCCAGGATGAGCCCGGCCCCGTCGGCCAGCGCCTTTTGCGCCGCGGCGCCGGCCCCCGGCGTCGTGTCATACACCCGCAGATTGATATGTTTGTCGCCGATATCGAGCATCGCCATAGTGGCGGCATTGGCGATCGATTGCCCCACCGGCGCGTTGGACCCGGTCAGCGGCACCAGCATGGCGACGCGATTCTGCTGAATTTCGGGCAACGGCAACGGCTTGGCGGCTTCCACAACGCGCGGCGGCGGCGGGGCGGTGGCCGGTCCGGCGGTCTGGCGCGGTGCGGCGCAGGCGTTCAGCACCAGGGTGAGCACGACCGCCGTCACCGCCAGCGGGCGCGGCGCTTGCCAGCCCCCCCCCAGACGCTTCAGGATAGCCATGTGAACACTCCCCAATCCGGCGGCGCGCCAACTCCCGCGCCTGATTCGCCATTTGCCGCCGGCCTTTACATCGTCGCCACCCCGATCGGCAATCTTGGCGACCTGTCGCCGCGCGCCGCCGCCATCCTGGGAGGCGCCGCTGTCATCGCCGCCGAAGACACGCGCGTTACCGCCAAGCTGCTCCACCATATCGGCGCGCGGGTGCCGATGCTGGCCTATCATGACCATAATGATGATATGCTGCGCCCCGCCCTGATCGCCCGGGCGCTGCGCGAGGCGGTGGCGCTGGTCAGCGATGCCGGCACGCCGCTGATTTCCGATCCCGGCTACAAGCTGGTCCGCGATGCCCGGGCGGCGGGGGTGAACATCGTCACCATCCCCGGCCCCTGTGCCGCCATCGCCGGCCTGACCCTGTCGGGTCTGCCGACCGACCGTTTTCTGTTCGCCGGCTTCCTGCCCGCCAAGGCCGGCGCCCGCGCCACCGCCATTGCCGAACTGGCCGGCATCCGCGCGACCCTGGTGCTGTACGAATCGGGCCCGCGCCTTGCTGCCAGTCTGGCGGCGCTCGCCACTGGGCTGGGCGATCGGGCGGCGGCGGTGGCGCGCGAGATCAGCAAGCGCTTCGAGGAGGCCGTGACGGGCACGCTGAGCGAACTTGCCGCGCGCTATGCGGAGGCACCGCCCAGGGGCGAAATCGTCATCATCATCGCGCCGCCCGGGGCCGCCCCGGCGGCGGATGCGGCGACACTCGATACGGCCCTTGCCACCGCGCTGGCCGCCACCAGCCTGAAATCCGCCGTTGCCGAAGTGGCCGCCACGCTCAACCTGCCGCGTGCCACCGTCTACGCCCGTGCGCTCGCCCTGAAGGCCGGCGATGCCCCGGCCTGATCGCGAATCGCGGATTGCCAATGATCGCAAGGGCCGGCGCGCCGAAGCACTGGCGGCGCTGTTCCTGCGCCTGAAGGGCTATCGCATCCTCGCCCGGCGGGTGCGGACGCCGGTTGGCGAGATCGATCTGGTGGTGCGCCGCGGTGACACGCTGGTTTTTGTGGAGGTAAAGGCACGTCCTACCCTCGACAGCGGGATTTTTGCGCTGCATCCTGCGGCGCAGCGCCGGATCACTGCGGCGTCGCGTGTGCTCGCCCCTCGCTTTGCCAGGGGTTGCACCACGACGCGGATCGATGCGGTGCTGGTGCGGCGATGGGCCCTGCCGGTCCATCTGATCGCCGTATGGCGGGAGAGTTGATGATGGAGCTGAGCGAGCTGGGCCTGCTGGACGATGGTGACATCGATCTTGTCGAAGCCGGTATCGCACTGGCCCGCGCCGATCGTCCCGAGGCCGATCCCGGCCGCCTGCGCCGGCTGGTCAGCGGCTGGGCCATCGCCCTGCAACGCGACACACCGCCGGTTTCGGGCAGCGGCCGGGCACGCCGCCTGTCCGGCCTGATCGCCGGCGAGGCCGGACTGACCGGCGCCAGCGATGATTATGACAATCCGCTCAATACCGATCTGATCGCCGTCATCGAACGCGGCCGCGGCCTGCCGGTGGCGCTGTCCTTGCTGTATGTGGCGCTGGCCCGGCGCGTCGGCTGGCGCGCCAATGCGCTCAACCTGCCCGGCCATGTCATTGTCGAAGTGCGCGGCGGCGTCGATACGGCGCTGATTGACCCGTTCGACCATGGCATGGGCATCAGCCGGGACCGCGCCGTGGAAATCGCCCGCCACGGCGGCGGCGAACCGGTCCAGGCGCGTTTCGAACCGATGTCGAACCGGCAATTGCTGGTCCGCATGGTCACCAACCAGGCCAGCCGCGCCCGCAGCCGGGGGGACACGCCGCGCGCCCTGCGCCTGTATGAACGCATGACGGTGATCGCACCGCGCCTGTCCAGCCTGTGGTGGGAACGCGCCCGGCTGGAACAGATGCTGGGTGCCAACAATGCCGCCCGCGCCAGCCTGACCGCCATGCTGGAAACCACCCATGATGCGGCGATGGCGCGGCGCATCCAGACGGCGCTGGCCGCCGTCGCGCGTTCCGAAAGTTAGGTAACAAGTCCATGTCCCTGCGAATCGCGGTCCAGATGGACCCGATCGAAGCCGTCAACATCGGCGGCGATTCGACCTTTGCGTTGATGCTGGAGGCGCAGCGGCGCGGCCACAGCCTGCACCATTATCTGGCGGCGGCGCTGTCGGCCGAAGCCGGGCGGGTGCGCGCTCGCGCCCGGCCGCTGACGGTGAAAGCTGAAAAGGGCGATCACTTCGCCTGGGACGGCGACACCGCGACGATCGATTTGGGCCATGACGCCGATGTCGTGCTGATGCGCCAGGACCCGCCGTTCGACATGGGCTATATCACCGCCACGCATCTGCTGGAGATGGTCCAGGGCGAAACCCTGGTGGTCAATGACCCGGCCGAGGTGCGCAATGCGCCCGAAAAGCTGTTCGTGCTGCGTTTCCCGGACCTGATGCCGCCGACGCTGGTGACGCGCTCGCTTGAGGAAGCCATGGCGTTTCGCGCCCGCCACGGCGCCATCGTCGTCAAGCCGCTGTATGGCAATGCCGGCACCGCCGTCTTCCTGATCGACAAGAGCGATGGCAATCTGCCGGCGCTGGTCGAACTGTTCGGCACCGTCTGGAACGAACCCTTCATGGTCCAGGCCTTTATCCCGCGCGTCAGCGAGGGCGACAAGCGCATCGTGCTGGTCGATGGCGAACCCGCCGGCGCCATCAACCGCCTGCCCAAGGCCGGCGAAATCCGATCGAACTTGGCCGCCGGCGGCGCCGCCCACCCCACCGACCTGACGACGCGCGAGGCCGAGATCTGCGCCCGGCTGGGGCCGGAACTGAAAGCCCGCGGGCTGGTGTTCGTCGGCATCGATGTCATCGCCGGCAATCTGACGGAGATCAACGTCACCTCACCCACCGGCATCGTCGCTATCGATCGCTTCAACGGCACCGACACCCCGGCGCGCATCTGGGACGCCATCGAGGCCCGGCACGCGGCACGCTGAGACCAGGGCGAAATTGCCCCCGCAATCCGCTCCAGCGCCGCAATGATCGCCGGGCGATGCGTCAGGTGCGGAACAGCCCGCCATCGGGCCGCACGTCGATCGTCACACCCGCGAAGGTCTGGCGCCAAAAGGCCTCAGCGTCGGCAAAATTGTAAAGCGGGTCACGCGCCCCGGCGATAATCGTCCAGGTGCCGGCATCGGTCAGCGCCGGCGGTACGGCACCCGCGCCGTGCGCCTGCAGTTCGGCCAGGAAGCCCGCCATGCCCAGCGACGACTGGCGCGAGGCGCGCACCATGTCGGCCAGATTGTCGGGATCATCGAGCGCGGCTTCATCGATGGCGCTGCCGGCGACGCTGTGGCGCTGCATCCGCGCGATCATCGCCGAACTGGTGCGGCGCGACAATATGCCGGCACAGGCGGCGGCCAGCCGGGCATTGCCGAAGAACAGCGCCTTGCCGCGCCCCATCATCCCGTCAAAACGCCGATCGAGCGCCACCGGTGGTTCGGGGCCGACCAGGACCCGGCCGCTGATCCGGTCGCCCAGCATCGCCGTCGTTACCGCCGCCGCCGTGCTGGCGGTGCGGGCGAAGACCACCGCGCGGGCCAGGCCCAGGGCATCGAGAATATCGGCAACCAGCGCGCGATACTGGTGGCGGCCCCCGGCGGCCGGGTGAAACATCAACAGCGGCCGGCCCCGCGCCGGGCCATGATCGGTCACGGCAATTCGCCCCGGCGCGCGGCGGCGGCTGATCAGGCGCAGCGGTTCAGCGACGGTGCCGCGCGGTTCAACCTCGACACTGCACGCCGTCGCCAAGCCGGCGAGCGCATCGATTTCGGCGGCGATGCGCGCCAGATCAACGGCATTGGCCACGCCGCAGGCCTGAAAGACGATGCGCAGATCGGCCTTGGCACCATGGCCGGAAATGCCCAGCGCCGCGGCGGCCGCGGCGCGGGTGGCACCGCGGGCCAGCGCCTGCGCCACATCGGCCTGGCGCCGCATCGGCCCGAACAATTCGGCGAACAGCCGGCTGCTGCCCGCGGGCGAACGCACCCCGCCGGCGGCGGCTGACAGAATGAGGCGGACCAGATCGGTCTGGCGCGCGGCGCCGGTCTGGCGCAGCGCCGATGCCACCAACTTGCGCGCCGTTTCATAGGCCACATCGGTGTCGGCGGCGGCAGCGTGCAGATCGCCGCGTCGTGACAGGGCGGCAGCCAGCC
Source organism: Sphingomonadales bacterium (assembly GCA_025360285.1). GTDB lineage: Bacteria > Pseudomonadota > Alphaproteobacteria > Sphingomonadales > Sphingomonadaceae > Sandarakinorhabdus. Next base: position 6,024 of record JANYCM010000111.1, on the reverse strand, counting down.
GGCTTTCCTGCGGCGACAGGCCATAGGCATGGGCGGTCTGGTCCCAGGCGGCCAGGTCGGGGCGGAAGGCGACGACCGCGAACAGGCCGGCGCCGTCATTGTCGCCGCCATCAAGGGCGGCGCGAACATCCGCCGCCAGCGGCCAGCTGCGCGCCACGGCGATGGTGGCCGCCGCCACCGCCCCCGGATGGCCGGTGCGATCATCGGCGATCGCCGAAACGCTGGGCCGGTCGGTGCCCACCCGGCTGACGACAGCGGCCAGCGGATCGGGGCCGCCCAGCCAGTCCCGAAAGCGCGGTTCCGCCACAATCACCCGCCGGGCGCGGTCGCATACCGCCGAGGCAAAGCTGTCGGGCGGCAGATCGACGGGCGGCCCGGCGCGCGCCACGGCGGCGGCTTTGTTGGCCTCACATCGACGGACGCCATCGGTTGGGCGGTAATGATCGTAGATCGCGCCTGGGTGGAAAACACCGCCCTCGACAATGTCAGCATCGGCACGCTGGCCAGCGCGGCGCCCGAACCCGCCAGTCGGGTGCTGCTCGCCGCCGGCTTCGGCGGGCTGGGGCTGGCCATGCGGCGGCGCAGCGCGCGGTCACAGGTTCTGGCCTGAGGGTTACTTCGGCGGCGGAGCATCCACCTTCTGCCATTCGTCCAGCCCGCAACTGCCATGCGAAAAGCCGGTCTGGAGATTGACGACATCGACAATGTCGCCGCGGCAGAGCTGCGCTTCGGCGATGCGCGTGATCAATGTGCGGTCGGGGCCAAAGGCCGAACAGGCCTGGGCGGCATTGCGCCACCAGCCCTTGCCGGTGCGGACGAAATAGCCCTGCCCCGCCACCTGGCGCGCTTCCTTGATCTGCTGGGTGCGGATGCACCGCAGGCTGGTTGCCGGATCGGCAGCCGCCGGGGCCGCGCCGACCAGCAAGGCGATACAAACCATGGCGCGCATGGCAATTCTCCTTATTGCCTGCGACGATAACGAAACAACCGCTCGTGGCAACATCAACCGCCCAGCCGCGCCAGCGCCGCGTCGCGACCGATCAGCGGCAGCAGCGCCGCCATTTCAGGGCCCTGGTCGCGCCCGGTCAGGGCATGGCGCAGCGGGTGGAACAGCGCCCGGCCCTTGCGGCCGGTCGTGGCCTTCACCACCGCCGTCCAGCGCGCCCAGATGTCATCGCCCCACTCCAGCCCGGCGAGCGCAGCAGCGGCGGCGGCGATGAAATCCTGGTCCTCGGCAGCGATGTCGGCGGCCACCGGCCCGGCGATCACTGCCTGCCAGTCGGCGGCATCGGCAAGGGTCGCCAGATTGCCGCGCACCGCCAGCCAGCCCGCCTCGGTCATCGCCGGCGGCAGCCGATGATGGACGGCTTCGAACGGCAACAGGTGCAGGGTGCGGGCGTTCACCGCCGCCAAATCAGCCGGATCAAACCGCGGGGGCGCCCGGCCAAAGCTGGCGAGATCGAACCCGGCCACCAGCGCCGCATGGTCGGTGACGGCCTCGACCGGCCGCGAGGTGCCCAGCCGCGCCAGCAACCCGAGCACCGCCAGCGGTTCGATACCCGCCGCGGCCCAGGCATCAACGCCTTCGGAACCGATACGCTTGGAAAGCGCCGCATCGGCGCCGGTCAGCAGCGCGCCATGCGCCAGCCGCGGCACCGGGGCACCCAGCGCTTCGAACATCTGGATCTGCACGGCGGAATTGGTGACGTGATCCTCGCCGCGAAAGATATCGGTGATGCCGAGATCGATGTCGTCCACCACCGAGGGCAGCATGTACAGCCACGAGCCATCGGCGCGGCGCACGATCGGATCGGACAGCGAGGCCGGATCGACATGGCAGTCGCCACGCACGCCATCGTGCCAGCGGATCGGCACGGTGGTGTCCAGCCGGAAGCGCCAGTGCGGCGCGGTGCCGGCCGCCTTGAACGCCGCATGATCAGCCTCGGTCAGCGCCAGTGCGGCGCGGTCATACACTGGCGGCAGGCCGCGCACCTGAAGCACCTTGCGCTTCAATTCCAGCGCTTCGGGGGTTTCATAGGCGCGGTAGGCCCGCCCGGCCGCCGCCAGCCGGGCCAGCGCTGCCTCATACAGCGCAAATCGATCCGACTGGCGCACCGCCAGATCGGGCACCAGCCCCAGCCAGGCGAGATCGGCGTGGATGGAGGCGGCGGAATCGGCGGTGGAGCGCGCCAGATCGGTATCATCCATGCGCAGCACAAAGCGCCCGCCGCCGGCGCGCGCCAGCAGCCAGTTGACCAGCGCGGTACGAACATTGCCGGCATGAAGCCGGCCGGTGGGTGAAGGTGCGAAACGCGTGACAATCATGCGCTGATCCGCCGTGCATCGATCGCCCAGCGTTCCAGCCGACCATCCTCATCGGCGACAAAGAAGGCATCGTGCAGCGCCACGGTAGGATCGACATGGCCAGGTTGCAGCCAGACCAGCGCACCTTCCGCCGGCGCACCGGCGGGCGATGGCCCTTCGGCGTCAATGGCGGTGACGGCGGCCGGGTCGGCGCGCAAACGTTCCAGAAAATCAGGATGCAGGATGCCGCCATGTTCATCGCCAAAGGATCGCCAGCGGCTGCCGGGTGCCGCCCCGGCGATGACGCGCGGTGGCGGGCCATCGCTGTGCAGCGCCTTCAACCCGGCGTCGCAGGTGACAAAGGCGCGGTGGCGCGCTGAGACGATGATGGCGGCGAGGAACAGCGCCGGCTGGAACGGCCAGTCGCCATCCGGCCCGGCACAGGCACCATATTCGACATCCATCAGGGCATAGCTGCCGGCCTGGATCTCACTGAACACCCCGCCGGCGAGATCGAGCGCATAGGTGCCGGTGCCGCCGCCGGTGACAATCGGCGGGGCGAGGCCGGCCGCCGCAAGATCGGCGACCAGTGCCGCCAGCCGCGCCGTCGCAGCGGCATTGGCGGCGGCGCGCGCGGCGGCATCGGCAATGTGCTGGAGGTGGCCGCAATACGCCTGGATGCCGCCGAAACGCGCACCCGCCGCGACGATCGCCGCCGCCAGCGCCGCGGCTTCGGCGGGTGTGACGCCGGCGCGAAACTGGCCCAGATCGACATCGACGAACAGGGTGATCCCGGTGCCGGCGGCCAGCGCCAGTTGCGGCGCCGAATCAATCACGGCGGCAACCGAGCGCCCTTCGCCGACCAATGCCGCCAGACGCGGCCAGCCCCAGGCCGGCACCGGCGCCGTCAGCATCACATCGGCGATGCCGGCGCGCGCATACGTTTCGGCTTCGCCCACCGTCTGGCAACATATGCCGATCGCGCCGCCGGCGACCTGCGCCAGCGCCAGCGCCGAACATTTGTGCATCTTGCCATGGGCGCGCAGCCGCACGCCGGCGGCGTCGCACGCCGCCTGCATCGCCGCCAGATTGGCCATCAGCGCAGCGCGGCGGATGACAAGCGCCGGCGTCTGCGGCGGTATGACCTGGGCGAGGAAGTCCGCGAGCGCCTGCATCACAGCGCCGCCGCCACTTCGGCAGAGCCCCAGTTGAGCGTTCCCGCCACCCGCCAGACCTCGCGCCCCTGCGCATCATAAAGGATCGACATGGGAAGCCCGCGTGCCCCCATCCGTTCGGCAAAGCTGCCCGGCTGATCGAGCAGCGGCGTCAGCGTCTTGAAGCGGCCGGGCTTGAAGAATTTGTTGACCGCCCGCCAGCCTTCGATGTCCTGGCTGATCGGCAGGATCAGCAGCTTGCCGGCTTTCGCCGCCGCCAGCCCATCGAGCGCCGGCATTTCGGCCAGGCACGGCGCACACCAGGTCGCCCACAGATTGACCAGCACACGCTGGCCGCGGAAATCCGCCAGCCTGGCTTCAACGCCCGGCGCCTTTTCGAACACCACATCGGGGGCGGGGGAGCCGGCGTGGCTGCGATCGATGCTATTTATGCGTGCGGCGCTCGCTTGCGGGGCGGCGGCCTTTCCCTTATCGCCCGCCTCGCAGGCACTGACGGATATCAGCGCCATGCCGGCAATCAGGAGCCTTGCGATCTCGACGCCCATCAACAATTCCAATCCGCTTTGGGGTGGTCGCTTCGGGGCCGGCCCGGCAGCGGTCATGGCCGAGATAAACGCCTCGATCGGTACCGACAAGCGGCTGTGGCGTCAGGACATCGCCGGATCGCGCGCGCATGTGACGATGCTGGGGGCGCAGGGCATCGTCGCGGGGGACGATGTGGCGGCGATCCTGGCCGGGCTGGACACGATCGAGGCCGAATATGCCGCCGGCGGCCTTGTCGAAAACCCGGCGCTCGAAGACATTCACATGCATGTCGAAACCCGGCTGGCGGAACTGATTGGCCCCGCCGCTGGCCGGCTGCACACGGCGCGGTCCCGCAATGACCAGGTGGCGACCGATTTCCGGCTGTGGGTGCGCGCCGCCTGCGCCGAAGTCGATACCGGGCTGACGGCGCTGACGAGCGCGCTGCTCACCCGCGCCGATGAACACGCCGACACGATCATGCCGGGCTTCACCCATCTCCAGGTGGCGCAGCCGGTAACGCTTGGCCATCACTTGCTCGCCTATGTGGAAATGCTGGCGCGGGACCGGTCGCGTTTTGCCGATGCGGCGGCGCGGATGAACGAATGCCCGCTGGGGGCGGCGGCCCTCGCCGGCACCAGCTTTCCCATCGATCGCGCCATGACGGCGGCGGCGCTGGGCTTTGCCCGGCCGACGGCGAACAGCCTTGATTCGGTATCGGACCGGGATTTCGCGCTGGATTATCTCGCCGCCGCCGCCATGGCCGGCCTGCATCTGTCGCGGCTCGCCGAGGAAATCATCATCTGGGCGTCACAACCCTATGGTTTCGTGACGCTGCCGGACGCCTGGTCCACCGGCAGCTCGATCATGCCGCAGAAACGCAACCCCGATGCCGCCGAACTGGTGCGCGCCAAGGCCGGGCAGTTGCTCGCCGCCTTTCAGCATCTTGGCGTCATCATGAAAGGCCTGCCGCTCGCCTATTCCAAGGACATGCAGGACGACAAGGCGCCGGTGTTCGCGGCGCATGACACGCTGGGGCTGTGCCTTGCCGCGATGACCGGGATGGTAGAGACTTTGGTGTTCAACAAGGCGCCGATGCGCGCCGCCGCCGCCAGCGGTTTTGCCACCGCAACCGATCTCGCCGACTGGCTGGTCCGCGCCGCCAACGTGCCCTTCCGCCAGGCGCATGACATCACCGGCCGCGCCGTGAAGGCCGCCGAGGCGAAGGGCATAATGCTCGATGGCCTGAGCGATGAAGACCTCACCGCCATCGATGCGCGGATCACCCCGGCGGTGCGATCGGTGCTCAGCGTCGAAGCCTCGGTCGCCAGCCGCACCAGCCACGGTGGCACCGCGCCGGCCAATGTGCGGGCCGCCATCGCCGCGGCCAGGACACGGTTATGAGGGCGCGGCTGTGAAGCGGGTTCTGCTCCTCGCGCTGCTGCTCGCCGCCTGCGGCAAGCAGGGGCATCTGACGCCCGTCGCGCCGCACCGCGCCCCGGTGCAGGCGGCCGATGCGGCGAAGCCCAAAACGCCCGAGGACATGCTGAAGCTGCAACCCCAGGCGGCACCGGTGCGCATGGATGATCCGGTGGAAAAATCCCAGGAACGCCCCGACGATCGTTTCAACTTGCCGCCACCGCGCGCCCAGAACCACAACTGAGACTTCCCCATGGACTATTTCGACATCAGGGACGGCGTCATGCACGCCGAAGACGTCAGCCTGGCGGATCTGGCGGTCAAGGTCGGCACGCCCTTCTATTGCTATTCGGCGGCGACGATCGAACGCCATTACCGGGTCTTCGCCGCAGCTGTCGCCGGGCTCGGCAATGGCGATCCGCTCGTCGCCTTTGCCGTCAAGGCCAACCCCAATCTGTCGGTGCTGGCAACGCTCGCCCGGCTCGGTGCCGGCGCCGATGTCGTCTCGGGCGGCGAACTGGCGCGGGCGCTGGCGGCGGGGGTGCCGGCGGATCGCATCGTGTTTTCGGGTGTCGGCAAGCAGAACCATGAACTGGCGGCGGGT
>JANYCM010000098.1 GCA_025360285.1 Sphingomonadales bacterium | reverse complement strand
CACCCCAATCCGCCGGCACCCGCTCACGCTGAACCAGGGTCTGGAAGCCCAGCGGCGCACCATCGCTATCCACCGCAACATGGCAGCAAATCACCTCCGGACCGACAAGATAGGTCTGCGCCAGTTCATCGGGAGACAACGGCGTTTCATGCGCCGTCGTACCGCCACGCGCGACGATGGCATTGAGCAGCGTCGCCAGTTCAGGCGCATCGCTGGCAGCAACCGGGCGAACAAACGGCGCCGTCATCCAACCGATCCTTCGAGCGAAATCCCCAGCAATTTCTGCGCCTCGACGGCGAATTCCATTGGCAGTTGCTGCAAGACTTCCTTGCAGAAGCCGTTGACGATCAGCGCCACCGCCGCCTCGGCATCCAGCCCGCGCGATTGCGAATAGAACAGCTGGTCGTCGCTGATCTTCGAGGTCGTCGCTTCATGCTCGATGATCGCCGACGGGTTGCGCACCTCGATATAGGGCACGGTATGGGCGCCGCAGTCGTGCCCGAGCAGCAGCGAATCGCACTGGGTGTGGTTGCGGGCGCCTTCCGCCGACGCCGCGACGCGCACCAGCCCGCGATAAGTGCCCTGCGACCGGCCCGCCGAGATGCCTTTCGACACGATGGTCGAGCGCGTGCCCTTGCCGAGGTGGATCATCTTGGTGCCGGTATCGGCCTGCTGACGGTTGTTGGTCACCGCCACCGAATAGAATTCACCAATCGAATCCTCGCCGCTGAGCACGCACGACGGGTATTTCCAGGTGATGGCGCTGCCGGTTTCAACCTGGGTCCAACTGACTTTCGATCGCTTGCCCAGGCAGTTGGCGCGCTTGGTCACGAAATTATAGATGCCGCCAACGCCGTTCGCGTCGCCCGGATACCAGTTCTGGACGGTCGAATATTTGATCTCGGCATCGTCAAGCGCGACCAGTTCGACGACCGCCGCGTGCAACTGGTTTTCGTCGCGCATCGGCGCCGTGCAGCCTTCCAGATAGCTGACGTGCGAACCCTTGTCGGCGATGATCAAGGTGCGTTCGAACTGCCCGGTATTGGCAGCATTGATGCGGAAATAGGTGCTCAATTCCATCGGGCAGCGCACGCCTTCCGGGATGTAAACGAACGTCCCGTCCGAAAACACCGCGCTGTTCAGGCAGGCGAAGAAATTGTCGTGCTGCGGCACCACGCTGCCCAGCCATTTCTTCACCAGGTCGGGATATTCGTGCACCGCCTCGCTGATCGACCGGAAGATCACCCCGGCCCGTTCCAGCTCCGCCCGGAAAGTCGTCGCGACGCTGACCGAATCAAACACCGCATCTACGGCAATGCGCCGCGACCCTTCGACCCCCGCCAGCATCTCCTGCTCGGCAATCGGAATGCCCAGCTTTTCATAGGTCCGACGGATTTCCGGGTCGAGTTCATCCAACGATCCCAAGGTCGGCTTGGCCTTGGGCGCCGCGTAATAATAGGCGTCTTGGTAGTCAATCGGCGCAATATCAAGCTTGGCCCAATCCGGCGCCGCCATCGTCAACCAGCGGCGATAGGCCTTCAAGCGCCAATCGAGCAGCCATTGCGGTTCGTTCTTCTTGGCCGAAATATAGCGCACCGTGTCTTCGGACAGGCCCTTGGGCGCCATCTCCGATTCAATGTCGGACACAAAGCCCCATTTATAGGTGGCGAGGTCGGCGACGGCGGCGCGCGCCGCCGCATCCTGCTCGGGGGCATCAGTGGCAAGCGCGGCGCTGTTGTCGGTCATGCCACCACCTCGCTGCGGATGACCGCCGGGGCAAGCGGAACCGGTGCCGCAGGCCGCAAAAGATCGGCCAAGGTCACCGCCGCCAGGGCGGCGCGCACTGCGCGGTTGATAGGTGCCCAATGGCCGCGCACGGTACAATGGCCTTCGATGGCGCAATCATGGCTATCGCCGGTCAGGCAATTGGTCAGCGCAATCGGGCCATCGACGGCTTCGACGATCGCCGCCACGCTGATCTCGATCGCCGGGCGCGCCAGGGTGAAACCACCCGCCACGCCGCGCGACGCCACCAGCAAGCCACTGCGGGCCAGCGTACCAAGCAGTTTGGCCACCGTCGGCGCCGGAATCGCCGTCACATCGGCGATGCGGGCCGCCGAGAGTCGCAACTGCGGATCGCGCGCCGCCGCCGTCATCACCACCACGGCATAATCGGCAAGGTTGGTCAGGCGAATCAATTGCGCAGCCTTAAAGACGATCGAATTCGTCCGGCTTATGTGGGGGCGGCGGGGCTGATGTCAACGACGATTGTACTGCGTGTCAGCTATACAGCGCCAGCCTGGGCAAATCCGGCATCAGCTTCTTGCGGGCAATGGTGATGCGGTTAACGGGCGCCGCTTCAACCAGAAAACGGCTGGGGGTCATGCCGACGAATTGCTTGAATTCGCGTATAAAATGCGCCTGGTCATAAAACGCCCCGGCCGCCAGATCGGCCCAGCCGGCAACTTCTTCATTGCCGATCTGTACCGCCGCATGCAGGGCGCGATATTTGCGCGCCATCAGCTTGGGTGAGGC
>JANYCM010000078.1 GCA_025360285.1 Sphingomonadales bacterium | reverse complement strand
CTACGTGGTGCCAGAATTTTTAGCCAATGGGTGCGATGCCTGCAACTGCGAAGCAAGCCGACCGACAGCCAACACACCCCACTCCCGGCTCGGCTCCGCCGAGTCCGCCGCAAGCCTTCGCTGGGGCAGGCTCTTTCCCGCAAGGGGAGAGGTTTGCGCGTCCCCTATCCGAATTGATCATAGGCCAAACCGCGACGCCGGCCGATATCCGGCGTATCAAGCGCCAGACAGCCGCTCCAATCCGCCCGCAAAGGACCCCCGCCATGACCGAGCAAGAACAGCAGAATGCCATGAACGACCTGCGCATGTCGGAAAAGGCCCGGCCGTTGTTCGATGCCGTCGTGCGCCACATCACCGACAATGTCGCGCCGATCAGCGAGGAATTCGAGCGGCTGGGCGAAGGCCGTGCCGACCGCTGGAGCTGGGCGCCGGGCCAGCTCGAACTGCTGCAAACCGCCAAGGACAAGGCCAAGGCATCCGGCCTGTGGAATTTCTTCCTGCCCAATGCCGCCACCGGCGAAGGGCTGAGCAATCTCGATTATGCCTATATCGCCGCCGAACTCGGCAAATATCCGCTGGCGTCGGAATCGCTCAATTGTTCGGCGCCCGATACCGGCAATATGGAAGTGCTGGAGCGCGTCGGCACCCACGCCCAGAAGGAACGCTGGCTGGAGCCTTTGCTCGCCGGCGAGATCCGCTCGGCCTATGCGATGACCGAACCCGATGTCGCCTCGTCGGATGCCAAGAACATCCGCACCCGCGCCGTGCGCGATGGCGATGACTGGGTGATCAACGGCGAAAAATTCTACATCTCCGGCGCCGGTGATCCGCGCTGCAAGATCATGATTGTCATGGTCCGCACCAGTGACGATGGCCCGGCCAGCCAGCAGCAATCGCAGATTCTGGTGCCGATGGACACGCCTGGCGTGAAGATCCTGGGGCCGATGCATGTGTTTGGTGAAGACCATGCACCGCGCGGCCATATGCATCTGCGCTTCGAAAATGTCCGGGTGCCGCATGACAATATCCTGCTCGGCGAAGGCCGCGGCTTTGAAATCTCCCAGGTCCGGCTTGGTCCCGGCCGCATCCACCATTGCATGCGCACCATCGGCAAGGCCGAAATGGCGCTGGATTACATGGTCCGCCGCGGCAAATCGCGGGAGGCGTTCGGCCGGTCGCTGATCATGCTCGGCAAGAATCTCGAACTCGTCGCCCGCGCCCGTATCGAGATCGAGGCGATGCGGCTGATGGTGCTGAAGGCCGCCAAGGCCATGGATGTGCTCGGCAACAAGGAAGCCCGCGTCTGGGTCAGCATGGTGAAGGCCATGGTGCCCGAAAAAACCTGCCAGATCATCGACCAGGCGATCCAGATCCACGGCGCCGCCGGCATTTCGCAATGGACGCCTCTGGCGGAACTCTACGCCGATGTCCGCCACCTGCGCTTCGCCGATGGCCCGGACGAGGTGCACCATATGGTCGTCGGGCGGCACGAGATGTCATTGCACGGCAACGCCTGAAACGCGGGACAAGATGCCTGCGGCGGCTTGGGCCGCAGGCCCCAGACCCCAATTGAATCCGATCGTGCAAGATCGAAACATTGGATTCACGAACAACCAAACAAAAGGGGTCTGGGGCCTGCGGCCCCAGCCGCCGGAGGCACTTTGTGTGCCTATCAGTCATTATTGGTATCAGTTGCCAACCCGGCCCCCCTGCCTTAACCGGCGCCCATGACGACGAAACCCCTGCGCATCGCGGTGCTTGGCGCCTCCGGCTATACCGGGGCCGATCTGGTTCGCCTGGCGTTGACGCATCCGGCAATCGAGATCGCCGGCCTGTCGGCCAATGCCAAGGCCGGGCAGTTGATGCAGGATATCTGGCCGCATTTCGCGCCCTATCCGCATCTGCCGCGCCTCACCACCGCCGAAGCCGTGGATTATAGTGGCATCGATGCGGTCTTCGGTTGCCTGCCGCACGCCGCCTCGGCCAGCCTGCTCGGCACGCTGAACGGCCCCAGGATCATTGATCTGTCGGCGGATTTCCGCCTGAAGGATGCGGGTACCTATGCACATTGGTATGGCGGCGCCCATCCGGCACCGGCGCTGCTCGCCGACGCGGTTTATGGCCTGACCGAATTTGCGCGGGATGCACTGCCAGGGGCCAACCTGGTCGCCTGCCCCGGTTGCTACCCCACCGCCGTGCTGCTGGCATTGCAGCCGTTGCTGGCTGCAAAGGCGTTGTTGCCCGATCGGATCACCGTCAACGCCCTGTCCGGCGTCTCCGGGTCCGGCCGCAGCCTGAAGGAAGCCAATCTGTTCACCGA
>JANYCM010000069.1 GCA_025360285.1 Sphingomonadales bacterium | reverse complement strand
GTTTGGCCCTTCGTGAAGTCGGTGCTCTTTGGAGCGCTGGCAGGCGCTGCGCCCATGCTGATTGTCACAGTTTTTTGCGATTGAAGCGATTCGGGAAGACATCAATGGAGGCGGGATGCTGCCGTTGGTATGGCTTGCGGTCTTGCCATTAGTCGTTTCGGTCGTCCTGGTTTTGGCGCCGAGCATCCTACTCGGCCTGCCCCTTACATTTCTCCTGAAAAATAGACAGCGCGAGAGTGCATCTGCCTATATCTTGGTCGGAGCATTTGGCGGCTTCTTGGTGCCTATCGCAATTTTGCTGCTGGCGGGCGCTACTGAAGGCTATGTGACAGCCCTTCTCGGGGCGGTCAGCGGTGCTGTTACAGGGAGAACTTGGTGGACTTCCGCTCGTGAACCCGAGGTCAGCCATGGCGACTAGCGACACCGAAACCGGAAGGACGACAATCGACCAATCGCTGCCATTTCACCGCTCTTTGACATCGGCAAAACTGGTCACCACGGCCGCACAATCGGGCCGCGCCGACCCGACACGATTCGCGAAAAACGGCCGAAACAGGAAAATAAGGAAAATAATGCGCAGCCGGAACGAACTTTCCGGCGACAGCGCCAAACTGCCGAATTTCACCAAACTGTTGAAATTATTATCAATTTACCCCAAATTCCCAAATGCCTGCTGCCGCCTTGCCAACGCCTGCGCTGCCTTCACATCCCCCGCCTTCAACGCCGCCGCCAGTTGCACACCCTGCGACCGCGCCAACGCGTCATAGCCATCACTGACCGGAAACTGCCCGATGCCCTGCAGAGTCGCCGCGGCCTTGGCCGCATTGCCAGCATCGAGGTCGAGCAGGGTCTGGGCATAGAAGACCCGGTGAATCGGGCTGGTCGGATCGATCTTGATCGCCTTGGCGAAGCCGGCATCGACTTCACCGGGCTTGGCGCCGAGCACCATGCCGGCCATGAAATTGCCCAGGGTCGCGATCGCCCCGCCATGCCAGCCGGCGACGGCGGCCCAGCCGATGGCGAGTTCGGGATGGGCGCTGCGCACCGCCTCGAACCGCCGGCGGGTTTCCTTGCCCAGGCCCGGCGATTTGGTCAGCTTGGCGCGATAACCGATGGCGATGGCCTTCTGGATCTGGGCGTCCGGGCTGTTCGGTGTTTTGGCCAGCGCCGCATCGAAATCCTTTTCGGCGGCCGCCACCTGCTCCAGCGCGCGCGCCTTGTCGCGGGTTTCATAGGCGGCGATGACCAGTTGCGCACGGCCGGCGAGGACCAGGCTGGCGGGCGTGCCTTCGGCCTCGCCTTCCTTGATCGCCGCCGGCCATTTGCCATCATGGAACGCCCCGGCGGCATCGGCAAAAGCCGGTGCCGATGTAAGCAGCAGGGCAACAAACAGGGCCTTCATGCAGGTTCCTTCGCAAGCGCGCCGGCGATCAGCGCGCGGGTTTCATCCAGCCCGTACAGGGCAATGAACGATCCCATACGCGGTCCCTGTGAACTGCCGATGAGCACCTCATACAGCGCCTTGAACCAGTCACGCAGATTGTCGAAGCCGGCGGCCTTGCCGGCCTCGTAAACCTCGAACTGATAGGCCTCCGCATCGGCGCCCGGCCCGACGGCGGTGAGGCGGGCATCGAGATCGGCCAGGGCGCCGGCCTCCTGCGGTGTCGGCGCACGGCGCTTCAGGCCAGGCACGACAAAATCCCGGGCGTAGCGCGCCGCATGATGCACCAGCCGGTCGAGCGCCGGATGGCTCGCCGGGCTGGTCCCCGGCGCCTGGCGGGCGACATAAGCCCACAGCTTGGCCGGATCATCGGTCGCCGCCACCGAGGCAAGGTTGAGCAGCAGTGAAAAACTGATCGGCAGATCGGCGGCCGGCGGGGCGCCTTCATGGATATGATGCACCGGATTGCCGAGTTGCTGTTCAATCGGCTGGCCAGGATATTTGGCGAGGAAATCGCCATATTCGTCGATGGCGCGCGGGATCACGTCGAAATGCAGCCGCTTGGCCTTGCGCGGGTTCTGGAACATGTAGAGCGCCAGCGATTCGGGCGGGCCGTAATCGAGCCATTCCTCGATCGTCAGGCCATTGCCCTTCGACTTGGAAATCTTCTGCCCTTCGGCATCGAGGAAGAGTTCGTAGTTGAATCCGGCCGGCGGTGTGGCCCCCAGCACGCGGGTAATGCGGCCCGACAGCAGCACCGAATCGATCAGATCCTTGCCGGCCATTTCATAATCGACGCCCAGCGCCGTCCAGCGCATCGCCCAATCGACCTTCCATTGCAGCTTGCAGGCGCCGCCGGTGACGGGAACGGTGACCGTCCCATTAGTCCCCGGCCGCACATAGCTGATCGTGCCCGCCGCCACATCCCGTGCCACGACCGGCACTTGCAGGACGATGCCGGAGACCGGATCGATCGGCAGGAAGGGCGCGTAAGTGGCGCGTCGCTCCGGGCCAAGGGTGGGCAGGATGACGTTGATGACATCGTCATAGCGTTCGAGGATTTTCAGCAGCGTCGCATCGAACATGCCCGACCGGTAGCAATCGGTTGACGACAGGAATTCATATTGAAAGCCGAAGCCATCCAGGAACGCCTGCAACCGGGCGTTGTTATGCGCGCCGAAACTGGCGTGCGTACCAAAGGGATCGGGTACCTGGGTCAGGGGCTTGCCAAGATTGGCGCGCAGCAGTTCGGGGTTGGGAATACCCTCGGGCACCTTGCGCAACCCGTCCATGTCGTCCGAAAAGGCGATCAGCCGGGTGGGAACGCCGGGTGCCAGCGCTTCAAAGGCGCGGCGCACCATCGTCGTGCGCACCACCTCGCCAAAGGTGCCGATGTGCGGCAGGCCCGATGGACCATAGCCGGTTTCAAAGATCACCCCGGTCGCCGGAAAGCCATCCGGGTAGCGCGCGATCAGCTTGCGCGCCTCCTCATAAGGCCAGGCCTTGTTTTCCAGCGCCGCGGCGCGAAGGTCGGTAGCGTTGCTCATCTGTTCCTAGTAACTCCTGAACGATGACGTTTGGCGGCTCAAACTTGGACGCGCAACCCTTGACGGGTTCTGTTTGATGCTGCCCGCCCTCACCGCCACCCATGCCGGCGTCTGGCGAGCCGATGACGAGGGCCGCGTCAGCAGCCTGTCGCGCGGCGAGGCCATCCGCCGCGCCGCCGATACGCCGCACCTGATCCTCAACGCCCCGGTGATCGCCAGCCGGCTGGGTTATCCGCAGCTGGCGGGGCTGGACCTTCTGGAATTGTTTGCGTTCATCCACCCGGCGCGCTTTGCCGTACCGACGCCGCGCGGGCTGGCGGCGGCGCTGGGCATCGATGCGCCGACGGGCGATGCGGATGCCGGCTTCCTCGGCCGCGCCGCCACCGCGCTGCTCGATCGGCTCGACGACCCGGCCTGGCCCGAACGCCATGGCGCCTGGAGCGTCTTGCAGGCGCTGGCGCGGCAGCGCTGGCCCTGGGCCCCGCTGCTGGCGCGGCGATTGCGCAAGCCCGAGGCACCGGAACGATCAGTGTTCACCAAATTGCCGAAATGGGAGGAAGCCGCCGCCCGCCCGGCACCGCGCACCGTGACGATTGCCGAAGCCGCCGTCGATGCCAGGCTTGATGCCATGCTCGGGCCGGGGGCGGAAAGACGGCAGGGCCAGCGCGCCTATGCCCATGCCGCCACTGCCGCCTTTCAACCGCGCCGCCTGGCCAATGCCCCCAATCTGGTGCTCGCCGAGGCGGGCACCGGGATCGGCAAGACCCTGGGCTATCTCGCCCCCGCCGCGACCTGGGCGGCCGCCGCCGATGGCGCCGTCTGGATGTCCACCTTCACCAAGGCGCTGCAACGCCAGCTCGATCAGGAAGCCGCGCGCGCCTATCCCGATGCGGCCGAAAAGCGCGCCAAGGTCGTGGTCCGCAAGGGCCGCGAAAACTACCTGTGCCTGCTCAACCTTGAAGACGCCGTGCAGGGCGGTTTTGCCAATCGCGCCCAGGTCTTTGCGCAACTGGCGGCGCGCTGGGCCGAATACAGCCGCGATGGCGACATGATCGGCGGCGACCTGCCCGGCTGGTTGCCGGCGCTGTTCGGGCGCAGCGGCTTTGGCGGGCTGACCGATCGCCGGGGTGAATGCATCTATGCCGGCTGCCCGCATTACCGCATCTGCTTCATCGAACGCGCCACGCGGGCCAGCGCCGCCGCCGACCTGGTCATCGCCAATCACGCGCTGGTCATGGTCAATGCCGTGCGCGGCCGCGCCGAAGGGGTGGGGATGACGCGGCTGGTGTTCGATGAAGGCCATCATCTGTTCGATGCCGCGGATGCGACCTTTGCCGTCGAACTGACCGGGCGCGAGGCGGTCGAACTGCGGGGCTGGCTGCTCGGCCCCGACCGTGCCAGCCGCGGGCGGCGGCGCGGGCTGGCGGCGCGGCTGTCCGACATTGCCAGCTATGATGACGACAGCGCCGCCGCCATCGAACGCATCGCCGGCGCCGCGCGCGTCCTGCCCGGCGAAGGCTGGCTGGCGCGGCTGGCGGAGGCCGCCCCCGATGGGGCCATCGAAACCCTGCTGGCGGCGGTGCGCACCCAGGTCTTTGCCCGCGCCGAGGGCAAGGCGAGCAGCGATTCCGGCTATGGTCTGGAAACCGAAGTCGCCGAGGTGCTGCCGGCGGTCGTCGAGGCGGCGGCAGCGGCCGCCACCGCGCTTGCCCGGTTGACGGCGCCGATGGCGGCACTGGCGGCGCGGCTGGCGGCCCTGCTCGACGATCCACCCGATTGGCTAGATGGTGGCGGCCGGGCGCGGGTGGAAGGCGCCGCCGCCGGGCTGCGGCTGCGCGGCGACCTGATCGCCGCCTGGACCGGGTTGCTGGCCCGGCTGGGCGGCGCGGCCGATCCGGCGTTCGTTGACTGGTTCGCCATCGCCCGCGCCGATGGCCGGGAACTTGATATCGGCATCCACCGCCATTGGCTCGATCCGATGCGGCCCTTTGCCCGGGCGGTTCTGGAGCCCGCGCATGGGGTGCTGATCACCTCGGCGACGCTGCGGAGTCGCGGTGATGCCGATACCGATAATTGGGCCGATGCCGAGGCCCGCACCGGCGCCAATCACCTCGCCCTGCCGGCGCAGCATTTCAGCGCCGCCAGCCCGTTTGACTATGCCGGCAATGCCAGGGTGCTGATCGTCACCGACATCCGCCGCGGCGACATGGCCGGGCTGGCCCATGCCTATCGCAGCCTCATCGAGGCGGCCGGCGGCGGCACTTTGGGGCTGTTCACCGCCATCGCCCGGCTGCGCGCCGTCCATGCCCGCATCGCCGATCCGCTGGCCCGTGCCGGGCTGCCGCTTTATGCCCAGCATATCGATCCGATCGAAACCGGGACGCTCGTCGATATCTTCCGCGCCGAACCGCGCGCTTCGCTGCTCGGCACCGATGCGTTGCGTGACGGGGTAGACGTGCCCGGCGATTCGCTGCGGCTGGTGGTGATGGAAGGCGTGCCCTGGCCGCGTCCCACCGTCCTCCATGGCGCGCGCCGGGCGGTCCAGGGCGGCACTGCCTATGATGACCGCGTCACCATGGGCCGGCTGGCGCAGGCCTTTGGGCGGTTGATTCGCCGCGCCGATGATCGCGGCGCTTTTGTGCTGATCGGCCCGGCCGTGCCAACGCGGCTGCTCGCCGCCTTCCCGCCGGGCACGCCGGTTGACCGGATGCCGCTGGATGAGGCGGTCGCAGCGGTGGCAGCACTTCAGGACTTGCCGGCACCCCCGCACCCGCGCCATGGTGCCGGCCAAACGACCCTCGGGGAGCGCGGGTGAAGACACTGACTCTGCTGCGCCACGCCAAATCGGGCTATGATGATCCTTTGCTCAGGGATTTCGACCGGCCGCTGAACGATCGCGGCCGCCGTGCCGCCATGCGCATCGGCGAATGGCTGCGCAGCGCCCAGGATAACGGCACCATGCCGGATTTCGATCATGTCGCCGCCTCCCCGGCGGTACGCTGCCGCCAGACCATCGAGGGTGTCGAAGCCGGCCTGAAGGCCCGCCTGGCGCCGATCTATGAAAGCCGCATCTATTTGTCGTCCTCGGCGACGCTGGTCGAACTTGTTGCCGGCTTTGCTGCCCATCACGACAATGCGCTGCTCGTCGGCCACAACCCCGGCCTTGAGGATCTGCTGCACGAACTGGTGCCGCCCGGTGGCCGGATGCGGCAGGAGGCAGAGCTGAAATATCCAACGGCAACGCTCGCCCGGCTCGATCTGGATATCGACCGCTGGGCCCAGGTCGATGGCGGCCGGGCGGTGCTGGCGCATTTCATCAGGCCCCGCGATCTTGATCCGACGCTGGGCCCGGACGATTGAGGAGAGATATGATGCGGATTTTACTGGCGGCGGCCCTGGCCATCGGATCGGTGCAACCGGTGTTCGCCCAAAGCGCCACCGGCAAAGCCGCGGCGGGAGTGGAAGCGCCCAAGGAACGCCTGCCCACCGACGTTCGCCGCCTGACCATCCTGGTACGCGATATGGAAAACAGCCTGAAGCTGTACCGCGACGTCATCGGCCTGAAGATGAATTATGATCAGCGGCTGACGGTATCGGGCGTTGCCCTGCCGGCCGGTGTGCCCGGCAACAAGGTGCGGCTGGTGCTGCTCAACGGTAATGATCCCTTCATCGGCTGGATCGGCCTGATGCAATATTTCGATCCGCCGTTGCCGGCGGCCGATCCGTACCCGAAGCGCCTCCAGGCCGGCGGCCATGTGTTGATTCTCAATACCGATGATGCCGCCAAGCGCTGCGCCATGGCCAAGGCGGTGCCCGGCGTCACCTTCACCGCCGAAGTACGCGAACAGATTTACCCCGGCCGAAATGGCGGCCCGGAAATCCATGTCATGGGCTGCAATTTCTTCGATCCCGACGGCACCGCCATCGAGATGAACCAGATCGTCGAGGCAAAAAAATAGTTGGGCGTGACCAGCGCCGGCAAACGTGCCAAAGGCCGCCGCTCGCTGGTTCTGGAGTGAATGATGATTGAAGCGGAATGGTGGGATTATGACAGCCCCACCGAATTGGCCGAAGCCGTGGCTGGCGATGTCGGCTTCATCATCGAACAGGCGCTGACGGCGCGTGGCCGCGCCATCGTCGCCTTTCCCGGCGGCGAGACGCCCAAGGCGGCGCTCGAACTTTTGGCGGCCCGCAAGATCGAATGGGCCGATGTGACGATCGTGCCGACCGATGACCGGCTGGTGCCGCCGACCGATCCGCGGTCCAATGTCGGGATGCTGGCGCGGCTGTTCCTGCCGAAAAAGGCCCGTGTGGTGCCGCTGTGCGCTGGCGAAACCGATCCCGTCGCCGCCGGCCGCGCCGCCGACGAACGGCTGGCGGCGCTGGAATGGCCACTCGATCTCGCCTGGCTCGGCGTCGGCGCCGATGGCCATGTCGCTTCGATCTTCCCCGGCCCCGATTATGATGGCGCGCTGAATGGCCCCAAGATCCGCCGCGCCATGGGGCTGCGGCCCGATCCGATGCCGGAAAACATGGCCGTAAACCGCGTCACCCTGACCAAATCTGCGCTGGTGTCGGCGCGCACCCTGACCCTGGTGCTGACCGGCAAGGACAAGCGCAAGCTCGTTGAAAAAGCGCTGAAGGATGGCGCCTCGAGCAATTTGCCGGTCGGCCGCCTGCTCGCCGATCTGGACATGGATATCGATATCCATTGGTGCGCCTGAGGCAGGTAACCGCCCTGGGCAGTGATCGATTTTATCACTCGACAATTCGTTACGGCGCCGCGTTATTTTCCTTATTTTCCTGTTCCGGGCGGATTTTGCGGTCGTTTGCGGCCGTTTCGCAGGTTTGCACCCCGCCAGTAATCGATTTTATCAATGAGAAAGAAACGCGCGAGTTTGCATTTTAACCGATTTGGCCCGTGTAGGACAGAGGCAGGCATGCCGCCACGATGGCAGCATTTTCGCTGAATCAACTCGTCATGATGGCGGACGCCAGTATGACGATCCGGATTTGACAATATCGGCCAAAGCACGCCCGTCAGGTCACCGCGCCGCGGACATGGAATTCCGGCCGGTCCCAGGCACCGGTCAGGCAGATATCGCGCAGCGTCGTCACTGCCGTCACGACATCAACGTAGCGTAAATACAGCGGCGTCAGCCCGAAGCGCATGATGTCCAGGGCGCGGAAATCACCGATGACATCGCGGGCCTTCAGCGCCTGGACCATCGCATGCGCCTGGGGGTGGGCATAGGACAGATGGCTGCCGCGCCGCGCCGGATCGGCCGGGCTGACCAGGGTGAAGCCGAAGCCGCCACAATATTCGGCCATGCAGGCCATGAACAGATCGCCGAGTCGCAGCGATTTCTGGCGCAGCGCCCCCATGTCGGCGCGCGCCATCAGATCGACCCCGACCTCCAGCGCCGCCAGCCCGAGCACCGGCGGCGTGCCGCACAGAAAGCGTTCGATGCCCGGCGCCGGGGCATAATCATCCTCAAAGGCAAAGGGCCGGGCATGGCCGAACCAGCCGGAAAGCGCCGGCATGACATGCTGATGCCGCTGCGCCACAAAGATGAACGCCGGCGCGCCGGGGCCGCCGTTGAGGAATTTATAGCCGCAGCCGACCGCGAAATCGGCATTGGCGGCGCCAAGATCAACCGGAATGGCGCCAACGCTGTGGCTGAGATCCCAGATGACCAGCACGCCCTTGTCATGCGCGGCGCGCGTCACCGCTGCCATGTCGCGGATTTCGCCGGTCTTGTAATGCACCTGGGTCAGCAACAGCGCCGCCACGTCGTCGTTCAGATGATCGAGAACGCTAGCACCGGGCGCGGTGACGATGCGGGTGCGCCCGCCGCTGAACGCCGCCACCCCCTGCATCATGTAAAGGTCGGTGGGGAAATTGCCGGCTTCCGACAATATCACCCGGCGATCCGGCCGCAGCGCCATTGCTGAGGTCAGCGCCTTGAAGATATTGACCGATGTCGAATCGGCGATGATCACCTCGCCCGGTGACGCCCCGACCAGCCCGGCAATCTTGTCACCGATGCGGCGCGGTGCGTTCACCCAATCGGCGCTGAGCCAGGAATTGATCAGGCCCTCGCCCCATTCGCCCCTCACGGTTTCGGCGAGGCGCGCCGGTGTGGCCTTCGGCAAAGCCCCCAGCGAATTGCCATCGAGATAAACAAGGTCATCGCGCAGGATGAAATCATCGCGAAAATGCCGCAGCGGGTCCGCCGCATCAAGCGCCGCCGCAAGGCCAGAAAAGTCCGTGGTCAGCCGCTTGTCCCCCGATGCGGCGCACCCTGCGGGCAAAGCACCTTTCTGCGCTGCGATATGGGAGCGCGGCCGGCTTTTCAACCGGCGCTGCTGCCGCATGTTGAACGCCGCACGAGGTTGACCGCAGCCGGCCTGTTGTGGCACGCGCTGCGCTCCGCAGGTCAACACCGTTTGCGCCGCGCTGCGGGTGTAGCTCAATGGCAGAGCAGCAGCTTCCCAAGCTGAATACGTGGGTTCGATTCCCTTCACCCGCTCCAGCGCAGCGCCGCGAGCGCGCAGCAATGCGCGCCGGCAGGCGCAAGCTCGGCCAGCGGGGCGGCTTCTGACGTCGGCATGGGCTTGCCCATGCCCTCCCTTGCTTCCTTGCGGGATGCCTCCGCACCCTCACTACAACAGCCAGCTTGCCCCCAATCCGCCCGCGCTTTACCTTCACGTTAACCAACGAACTGGGGAGCCACCATCATGAAAACGCGCATCACCGAATTGTTCGGCATCGAGCATCCGATCATCCAGGGCGGCATGCATTATGTCGGCTTTGCCGAAATGGCCGCCGCCGTGTCGAACGCCGGTGGCCTGGGCATCATCACCGGGCTCACCCAATCGACGCCCGAAAAGCTGGCCGCCGAAATCGCCCGCTGCCACGCGATGACCGACAAGCCGTTTGGCGTGAACCTGACCTTCCTGCCGGCCTTCACCCAGCCGGATTACCCCGGTTACATCAAGGCGATCATCGACGGCGGGGTGAAGATTGTCGAAACCGCCGGCAACAACCCGGTCAAATGGCTGCCGATCCTCAAGGAAAACGGCATCAAGGTCATCCACAAATGCACCTCGGTGCGGCATTCGCTGAAGGCCGAAGCCATTGGCTGCGACGCGGTTTCGGTCGATGGCTTTGAATGCGGCGGGCACCCTGGCGAGGATGATGTGCCGAACTTCATCCTGTTGCCGCGCGCCGCCGAAGAATTGAAAATCCCCTTTGTCGCGTCGGGCGGCGTTGCCAATGGCAAGCAACTGGTGGCCGCGCTGGCGATGGGCGCCGAGGGCGTCAACATGGGCACGCGCTTCATCGCCACCGTTGAGGCGCCGGTGCACATCAATGTGAAGAACGCCATTGTCGCGGCGACCGAGCTTGACACCCGGCTGGTCATGCGGCCGCTGCGCAACACCGAACGCGTGCTTAACAATGCCGCGGTCGAACGCCTGCTCGCCAAGGAAAAGGAACTGGGCGACGCCATCACCATCCAGGACATATTGCCGGAAGTCGCCGGGGTTTACCCCAAGATCATGACCGAGGGCACGATGGAGGCCGGCGCCTGGTCGTGCGGCATGGTCGTCGGGCTGATCCATGATATCCCGACCTGCCAGCAACTCATCGACGGCATCATGGCGGAGGCGCACAGCATCATCGCTGATCGTCTGGCCCGGTTCGCCGCATGAGCGACGATCAGATCCTCTATGCCGTCGAGGCGGGTGTCGCGACGATCACGTTGAACCGCCCCGACAAGCTGAATGCGCTGACGCCCGACATGCTCAGCGCCTTTTTCGCCGCCGTGGCCCGTGCCGCCGAGGACCCCGCCGCCAAGGTGATCGTCATCACCGGTGCCGGCCGCGGCTTTTCGGCCGGGCTGGACCTGGGCATCATAGGCAGTGGCGCCGGCCACCGATTGGCCACCCATCCGCCGCATACGCCGGTATGGGGCGATGATGTCGGCCCGGCGCTGGCGCGCTATTACAGCGGCGGCTGGCCGGTGCTGATCACCAGCCGCAAGCCGACGATTGCGGCGGTCAACGGCCCCGCGTTCGGCTGGGGATTCATCCTGTCGCTGCATTGCGACATCCGTTTTGCGGCGAAATCGGCGATGTTCAACGCCACTTTCGCGCGCATCGGTGTGCCGGGGGAAAAGGGTTCGGCCTGGTTGCTGACGCGGTTGATCGGCCAGGCGCGGGCGCTTGATCTGCTGTACACGGCGCGGCGTTTTGACGGCGTGGAGGCCGAACGGCTGGGCCTGGTCAATGCGGTTTTCGACGATGACGCGCTGATGCCCTATGTCACCGAATATGCCCGCAATATCGCCACCTATTCGGCGCCGCGCGCGCTGGCGGCGATGAAGGCGCAGGTGTGGACAGCGATCGATGATGATTACACCACCGGCTTCATCGCCGCCGACACCGAACAGGACATCGCCTCGGCCAGCGCCGATTTCCGCGAGGCCTTTGCCAGCTATCGGGAAAAGCGCGTGCCGAAGTTCAGCGGGAAATAGGGCGCTTATTCGATCCGGTCCAGCGCTGCTGCAATCTGGCGGACCATCGTGTCGATCTGTTCCTCCTCGACGATCAGCGGCGGCGACAGGGCGATGATGTCGGCAGTGGCGCGCACCAGCAGGCCCGTGTCGAACAGCCGGCGGAACAGATCCTGCGCCCTGGCCCCCGGTGCACCGGGGCGCGGTGTCAGTTCGATGCCGGCGACCAGCCCCAAATTGCGCACATCAATGACATGGCGGGCACCGGCGAGATCATGCACCGCTGCTTCCCACCGGCCTTCCAGGCTGCGGGCGCGTTCGAACAGCGCTTCATCGCGATACAGATCAAGCGTGGCGAGCGCCGCCGCACAGGCCAGCGGGTGCGCCGAATAGGTATAGCCGTGGAACATCTCGATTCCCGCCGCCTCGGCCATGGCACCGGTCACCGTGTCGTACAGGCCGCGCCGGCAGGCCACGGCGCCCATCGGCACCGCGGCGTTGGTGATGCCCTTGGCCAGGGTAATCATGTCCGGCGTGACGCCAAGCCGCTCCGAGGCGGTGGCGGCACCCAGCCGGCCAAAGCCGGTGATGACTTCGTCAAAGATCAGCAAGATGCCATGGCGATCACAGATTTCGCGCAGGCGTTCGAGATAGCCGAGCGGCGGCACCAACACGCCGGTGGACCCGGCCATGGGTTCGACGATGACGGCGGCGATGGTATCGGCGCCGTGCAGCGCGACAAGGCCCTCCAGTGCATCGGCGAGATGCGCGCCATGCAGCGGTTGCCCGCGGGTGAAGGCGTTGCGCGCCGGATCATGGGTGTGCGGCAGATGGTCGGCACCGGGCAGGCCGGGGCCGAAAACCCGGCGGTTGGTGCCGATGCCACCAACCGAAATGCCGCCAAAGCCGACACCGTGATAGCCGCGTTCCCGCCCGATCAGCCGGGTCCGCGATCCCTGGCCGCGCGCCCGGTGATAGGCCAGCGCGATCTTCAGCGCCGTATCAACGGCTTCAGAGCCGGAATTGGCAAAAAACACCCGGTCAAGATCGCCGGGCATCAATGCCCCGACCCGCGCCGCCACCTGAAAGGCCAGCGGATGGCCCAACTGGAATGTCGGGGCGAAATCCAGCTTGCCGGCCTGTTCCCTTATGGCTTCGACGATCGAATCGCGGCTGTGGCCAGCGTTGACGCACCATAATCCGGCGGTGCCATCGAGGATCGTGCGCCCCTCCGGCGTCTGGTAATACATGCCCTTGGCCGCGGCGAGCAGGCGCGGATTGGCCTTGAAATAGCGATTGTCGGTGAACGGCATCCAGAAGCCGTCAAGATCATTGGGCGGCGGTTGCAACATGGCCGGACCTTACGCTTGCGGGAGGAATGACGCTGTCAGAGCAGCTTTTCGATCTCGCCGGCGATGGCGTCGGGCTTGGTCGTCGGGGCGAAACGATCGACGACCTGGCCCTTGCGGTCGATCAGGAATTTGGTGAAGTTCCACTTGATGCCTTCGCTGCCGAGCAGGCCGGGGGCGGCTTTCTTCAGCGCCTTGAACAACGGGCTGGCGCCATCGCCATTGACCTCGACCTTGGCGAACATCGGGAAATCGACATCATAGGTCAGCTTGCAGAAACTGGCGATTTCGGCCTCGTCGCCGGGTTCCTGGCCGCCGAACTGGTTGCAGGGAAAACCGAGCACGGCAAAACCCTGCGGGCCATAGCGCTTGTGCAGCGCCTCCAGCCCTTCATATTGCGGGGTGAAGCCGCATTTGCTGGCGGTGTTGACAATCAGCAGCACCTTGTCGCGATAATCCGCCATCGAAACAGTGCTGCCGTCGATGGCCTTGGCGTCGAAGCTGTAGATATCGGTCATGAAAAGTCCCCCGTTGCGGCGGCGCCGGTGAACGCCGCTTTGAAATGCCGGCGGCACAATGCCACATAGCGGTCGTTGCCGCCAATCTCTGTCTGCGCCCCGGCGGCGATGGCGCGGCCCTTAGCATCGATGCGCAAATTCATCGTCGCCTTGCGACCGCAGGCACACACCGCCTTTATTTCCGAAAGCACATCGGCAATCGCCAGCAACCACTGGCTGCCTTCGAACAGATTGGCCTGGAAATCGGTGCGCAGGCCATAGGCGAGCACCGGGATGCCCAAATCATCGCAGATGCGCGCGCACTGCCAGACCTGGGCCCGCGACATGAACTGCGCCTCATCGACGAGCACGCAATGCAGCGGTTGTTCAGCATGGGCGGCGGCGGTGAGGGCGTGAAGATCGGTGTCGGCATGAAACGCCGTCGCCGGTGCCGTCAGCCCGATGCGCGAGGCGATGGTACCGGCGCTGTAACGATCATCGATGCCAGCGATGAACAACAAGGTGTTCATGCCGCGTTCTCGATAGTTGAAGCTCGATTGCAGCAGGATCGTCGATTTCCCGGCGTTCATCGAGGCATAGTAGAAATACAGCTTGGCCATGGGCGCTTGTCCCGCGCCGCGGCGCACCGGTCAACCGCCAGCGCAATTGTGGCATGGCGCCGCACACATGTTACATTTGTGCAACAGTCCCTATCAGAAGTTGAGGGCAACAATGCGGGGGCTTGCGCGGGCAGGCCAAGTCAATCCAGATTGGTTGCAGCACAGGGATCGCAATAAAGCCCGCAAAGGGTGTTGATCCTGTCGCCTTTGGTGACCGTGGGGAAGACAAAAGTTGAGCGTTTTTTCGGCATGCTTTGCCGAATCCAAGACGTTTGTGTGTTTTTCAACTGCTGGTCCTTGTTGCGGGCCGGCGCGGTCGCTTTCCAACCAGAGGTATGACATGATCAGATTGACGCTTGCTTCACGCCATTTTCGCCGCGCGGCCGTTTCCGGCGTTGCGCTGGCCATCGCCAGCCTTGCCACCTCAGGCGTCCAGGCACAGGTGACCAAGGTCGCCGCCGCTGCAGCCACTGAAGAACCCGATACCATCATCGTCACCGGCACCCGCCAGACCGGGATCAAGGCCGCCGACAGCGCCGCCCCCATCCAGGTGCTGGGTGCCGATGCGCTCGCCCGGGTCGGCCAACCGAACCTCATCCAGGCGCTCAGCCAGATCCTGCCATCGTTCACCGCCGAAGCCTTTGGTGGCGATACCGCCAACCTGACCTTGTCGGCGCGCCTGCGCGGCCTCAGCCCCAACCAGACGCTGGTGCTGATCAACGGCAAGCGCCGGCATCCGACCGCCAACCTCCATGTGCTGGGCGGACCTTACCAGGGTGCCGCTTCGCCCGACCTTGACCTGATCCCGCCGGCCGCCATCGAGCGTATCGAAGTCCTGCAGGATGGTGCCGCCGCGCAATATGGTTCCGATGCCATTGCCGGCGTCATCAACATCATCCTGAAATCGGACAGCGAAGGCGGTTTCCTGTCGGGCACCGCCGGCGGTTACTACAAGGGCGGCGGCAAGACCTTTGCCGAAACCGGCCGCATCGCCACCAAGCTGGGCGAATCGGGCTTTTTCGACCTGACGGTTTTCCATCGTTTCCATGGCTTCAGCCAGCAGGGCGGTGCCGATCGCCGTCTCGCCGATGGCAATGGCGTCGCCCTGTCGGGCCGTCCGGCATCGTGGACCAGCATTCCCGGCTGGCCGAACCTCAATGCCATCGTCGGTGATGCGCGTTCCACGCTGTCCACCGCTGTTTACAACGCCGGCTATGATTTCGGCGATGTCCAGCTGTACAGCTTCGGCAGCTATGGCCACCGCGATGCCCAGGCGCATGAAAACTACCGCCTGCCCAACCGCATCAGCCGCGTCGTCAATGGCGTGACCATCCTGCCCTTCCCCAATGGCTTCTCGCCGCTGGAATCGCTGGAAGAAGATGATTTTGCCTTCACCGGCGGCGTCAAGGGCACGTCGGATGGCTGGCACTGGGACTTGTCGGGCACCTATGGCGGTGACACCAACAAGATCAGCACGCTCGATTCGGCCAACGCCTCACTTTACACCGACACCGGCTTCACCCCGACCAATTTCTATGATGGCCAGTTCAAATCGACGCAGTTCACCGGCAACCTCGATGTCTCGAAGGAATTCGACTGGGGCCTGGCGAAGCCGACCAACGTCGCTTTCGGGGCGGAATATCGCCGCGAAACCTTCGCGATCGGTTCGGGTGATCCGGGGTCGATCTACAAGGAAGGTGGCCAATCCTATCCGGGCTTCCGGCCGACCGATGCCGGCAATTACAAGCGCAGCGCCTATGCCGGCTATATCGATGTCGCGCTGCACCCGGTCGACAAATGGCTGGTCGATCTCGCCGGCCGCTATGAACATTACAGCGATTTCGGCAGCACCTGGAATGGCAAGCTGACGACGCGTTATGATTTCAGCGATGGTTTCGCGCTGCGCGGCACGGTCGCCACCGGCTTCCGGGCGCCAACGCTGGCTGAATCCTATTATTCGGCCACCAACGTCTCGCCGACCTCGGCGGTCGTCCAGTTGCCAGCCAATTCGGCGGCAGCGAAGATCATCGGCTTCCAGAACCTGTCACCGGAAAAATCGACCAGCTTCTCGCTCGGCACCGTCATCCGCCCGACCAGCAAGCTGACGATCACCATCGATGCCTATCAGACCAAGGTGCGTAACCGCATCGTCGGCACCGGCACCCTGCTGGGTCTGAACAGCGGCGTTGTCGTCAACCAGAATGTCATCAACGCCATCACCGCCAATGGCAACATCCTCGACCCGACGGTGACCTTTGTCGGCGCCAGCGTCTTTGCCAATGGTGCTGATACCCGCACCCGCGGCATCGAATTTGTCGCCACCCTGCCAACCGATTTCGATTTCGGCCGGGTGCAATGGTCGCTGACCGGCAACTACAACGAAACCAAGGTGACGAAGAACCTGCTCGGCACGGCGCTGTTCGATGCCTCGGCGATCAGCTATCTCGAAACCGCCTCGCCGAAGTTCAAGTTCGGTCTGGGCGCGCTGTTCACCAGCGGGGCGTTCACCGCCAATCTGCGTGAAACGCTCTATGGCCCGACCAGCCTGCTGACCTCGGCGAGCGGCGGCCCGCCCTACAGTGAAGCCAAGGTCGGCAGCGCGGCGATCACCGATCTCGAACTCAGCTACAAGTTCGTCCGCGGTATCGAACTCTCGGTTGGCGCCAACAATCTGTTCAGCAAGAAGCCGCCGATCCGCCCGATCATCCCCGGCACGACCAGCTCGACATCGGCGGGCACATTGATCGACGGTTCCAACGTCGTCAACGCGCCGTTCGCTTTCGGGCCTTATGGCTTCAATGGTGGCTATTACTACGGCCGGATTTCGGTCACATTCTGATCGGCCCGATCATGCTTGATGCGGCGGGGGCAACCTCGCCGCATCTTCATGTCGGCACGGCAGCAACCACCAGGAGTCCCGCATGACCAGGATCACCACCGCCCTTCTCGCCGGCATCGCCGCGCTGGCCGCCGGATCGGCCCATGCCGCCGACATCACCCGCCTCGTCAATCCGCCGCCGGCCTTCATCCTGGGCGGTGTCGTGTTGCCGCCGGGCAGCACGATCGTCATGCTGAGCGGGCAGTTGGCCAATCCGATCGATCCCGCCAAGACCGACAGCATCGAAGCCTTTGGCGACACCAAGACCCAGACGATCAGCACCTTCAACAAGATCAAGACGGCGCTGGCGAAGATCGGCTATTCGATGTCCGACATCGTCAAGCTGACGGTGTTTGTGGCGGGCGATCCCAAGCTGGGCGGCAAGATGGACTTTGGCGGATTCAACGCCGGCTACAAGGAATTCTTCGGCACCGCCGAAAACCCCAACCTTGTGGCACGATCAACGGTACAGGTCGCCGCCCTTGCCGGCCCCAATTTCCTGGTGGAAATCGAGGCCATTGCTGCCAAGGCGCCGAAATAGCCGTTCCGCAAGCATTGATATCACGGTCGCACGGTCGCGGATGCAATGATCATCTTGCACTGATGCGGCCGTGGTAGCAGAACCGCGCCATGGGTTTCATGCCGCGCCGCCAGGGATTCCCGCGCCCGCCCGCCTTATCTAGGCCCGCCTTATCTGGGGCGGTGACAGCATGAACCTGGCAACACCTCCGACCGGCATCAGGATGCGTCATACGCTTGCCGGGCGTTTGACCGGCCAATTGTCGCTGGCCATTGGCCTGTTGTTCATGGCGGCGACGATCGCCATCACGCTCGACATCCGCCAGCGATCCATAACCGAATCGCTGGCGATGCTCGAAATCGGCCAGTCGCGTCTGGCCGCGCTTGAGGACGCGCGTTTCGAAAAGATCGGCTTTGTCGAGGATCGCGCCACCGCGCTGTTGACCCAGCAACTGGCCCAGCAGCGGAACGACACCGATATCGCGGCGCGCTTCGACCAGTTATTCCCCGCCCACGGTGACGGAACCCGGCGCAGCGCCGATGGCCTGTTCGATGGCGAAATGCTGCCCGGCACCGGCTGGGTGCAGGGCGTTGGTGCCTTCATCGGCGGTGAGGCCGCTCTCACCACCGCCGACAAGCGCCTGTTACTGGCCGCGTTTGACACCGTACGCCTGCTCGGCGAAGGGCTGCGCCCGGAGCTGAAAAGCCTGTATTTCTTCACCCCGCAGAACCAGCTGATCATGTTTGCGCCCGATCGTCCGGACCGGCTGGCCTATTATCGCCGTCAGGCCCCGGCCGATTTCGATTTTCAGCAGGAAGAATTTTCGCGCAACATGACGCCGGCGCGCAATCCGGAGCGCAAGCTGATGTGCACCAGCCTGCAACCGATCATGTTCGATACCAGCCGCCGCACCTGGACAACGGGGTGCATGACGCCGATCGACCGGGACGGGCACCATGTCGGCAGTTGGGGCATCAGCCTGCTGCTGGACGAAGTCATCGGGAACCGGGCGCCGGGCAGGACGCCGACGCTGTCCGGGGGCCGCAAGGCAATCCTTGTATCGCGCGAAGGCAAGCTGATCTTTCACCCTGATTATACCCGGCAATCCGACCCGCGAACCCAGGCGTTCCTCGATCTGCGGCAGACCGATGATCCCAAATTGCAGGCGCTGTGGCGCTTTCTCCAGAACCACCGCGATGGGGCGCATTTCGTCGGCTGGGCCCCTGAACTGAACGGCTATGCCGCGCTGGGCACCGTTGCCACGCCTGGCTGGTATGCGCTCAGCGTGCAATCGGGTGCCGCCGTCGATTCGGCGGCCTTTCAGGCGGCGCGCTGGGTTATTCTTGTCGGCGTAAGCTGCCTGCTGCTCCAGGCGCTAATGCTGGTCGTTTTGCTGCGCCGCAATGTCGGTTTGCCGATTGCCGGGCTGACCGCGCGGGCGCGCAAGATCGCCGGCATCAATGATGCGGGTGAAATTGTGCCCCCGGAACCAATGGAGACCGACCGTTCCGAACTGGAACAGCTTCATGCCAGTTTCGATGCGATGGAGGATCGGATTGTTCGGGATCGGCGACGGCTGAAGCGATCTTTTGACCTGTTTGCCGCCAATGTCGGCAATATCGCGCTGTTCATGCTCGATACCAATGGCCGGATCATCAACTGGAATCGCGGCGCCGAATGCATCACCGGCTATGACAGCGTCGATATCATCGGCCGCAGCTATGACCTGTTCTTTGAACCCGAAGACCGCATCAAGAGCGTGCCGCAAGCCGTGCTCGCTGCGGCGGCCAAGGGCCAGACCAGCGATGACCGCGTCATGGAGCGGCGCGATGGCCGGCAATTTCGGGCCGCGTCGCAGATCGAACCGATTCGCGGCGAAGCGGCCGCGCTGATGGGCTTTGCCGTGGTGCTGCGCGACGTGACCGAGGAACGGCAGCGCGAAGGCCAGGTGCAGGAAAGCATGCGGCTGCTGCAATTGGCCGAAGATACCGCCGAACTGGGCCATTGGCGGCTCGACCTGGCGAGCCATGAACTGCGCTGGTCGGACTGGACGTGCCGCATCCATGGCGTGCCGATCGGCAGCCATCCGCGCTATGAAGACGCCATCGGCTATTATGATGCGGACAGGCGGCGCGATGTGCAGGCGACACTCGACGCCGCACGCGACAGCGGCAAGGATTTCACCTTCCGGTCGCAGATCATCCGGACCGATGGCGTGACCCGTCATGTCGAGGTCAAGGGCCAGGTTGAAAATGGCGATGACGGCAGCGCGGTCGCCATGTTCGGGGTGATCCGCGACATCACCGACCAGATCATCGCCGAAACCGAACTGATCCGGTCCCGCAACGAGGCGGACGCCGCCGCCGCCGCGCGCACCGATTTCCTGGCGATCATGAGCCATGAGATCCGCACGCCGATGAGCGGGATCATCGGCATGCTCGATGTGCTCGATACCGCCATCACGCCCGAGGCGCGGTCGGCCGCCATCGCCAGCATCCAGCGATCCTCGCAGACCCTCATGCAGGTACTGGACGACGTGCTCGATCATTCGACGATCGAAACCGGCAATCTGGTTCTGGAAGCCGTTGATTTTGATCTGGCCGAGCTGGTTGAACAGACCGGCGACCTGTTTCGTGCCACTGCCGCCGCCAAGGGCGTCAGCCTGCTTTGCCACAGCCAGGGGCCGATCTGGGTGAAGGGTGATCCCTCGCGCGTCCAGCAGATCATCGCCAATTTTACCAGCAATGCCGTCAAATTCACCGGATCAGGCAGCGTCACGCTGGCGGGATCACGGATGCCGTTGGGTCGTTGCCGGATCGAAGTCCGCGATACCGGCGTCGGCATCGACCCCGATGTGCTGCCGCGGCTGTTCACCGCCTATACCCAGGCCGATTCATCGACCGCCCGGCATTTCGGCGGCACCGGGCTGGGCCTCGCCATCAGCCGCCGGCTGGCCGAGGCCATGGGCGGCGACGTGGGTGCCGACAGCGAAATCGGCAAGGGCAGCTGCTTCTGGGCTGAACTGCCCCTGGCATCGGGCAAGCCGCTGGCCATCGCCGCCACCGAAGCCCAGTCGCCCCTGGTCAATGCCCATGGCCAGGCACCGCATGTGCTGCTGGTCGAAGATACCGCCGCCTCGCGCATGGCCGCGGCAGCCCAGATCGAGGCCATGGGCTGCCATGTCGAAACCGCCGTCAACGGGCTTGATGCGCTGATGGCCATGGCAAAAATGCCCTTTGATGCGGTGGTGATGGACAGCAGCATGCCGGTCCTTGACGGTGCCGCCGCCACACGGCTGGCGCGGCTGCTGCCGGGCGGCGCCGTGCCGATCATCGGCCTCACGGCGCATTCACACAGTGATCAACTGGCGCCGCTGCACGCCGCCGGCATGGACCTGGTGCTGACCAAGCCGTTCCGCCGCGCCGCGCTGCAGGCGGCGTTGAAGCCGCTGGTGGCCCGGCGCCGGGTGGCGCCTGCCGATACCGCTACCGCGACCAGCCTGGCGCTGGCGGCGATTCCCGCCTCGCTGCGGCCGCGCCTGGCCGACAGCGCCCGGCGCGATCTGGCGCAACTGGCATCGGCCATCGACAGCGCCCTGGCCAATGGCGATGCGGCCGGCGCCAGCATGGCGCTGCATGCGCTGCGCGGGGTCGCCCAGACGCTGGGCGCTGCCGATCTGGCGGCGATGACCAATTTTGCCGAAGGCCTGATCGACGCCGTGGGAACCGAACAAAGCCGCTGGCTGGGCGACATCATCGTCGATGCGACGGCGGCCACGTTGGCCGCGGCCGGGCCGGCGCTGGCGGCCAGCGGCGATGCCGCCTGATGACCGATCACGGCGATCCGGGAAAAATGCCGGGCAAAAAAACAATTGACCATGCCGAGCAGCTGGCCATCACCGAACGCCGGTTGCGCCGTGCCGAAGCCGGGCGCCGCGAGGCCGAGGCCTTGCTGGAACACCATAGCCGCGCCCTGGCACGCAGCAACCGCGACCTGACGGAACGCGAACATGAACTGATCGCCCGGCTGGAACGCGGCAACCGCCACCTGCTGCGCGCCCAGGACACAGCGAAGATCGCCAGCTTCCACATCGATCGCGGCGAGCAACCCTTCCTGTCACCGCAATTCTTCGCCATTATCGGCCTGCCCGCCAACACACCCTTCACGCCTGAAGATTTTATTCAGTATATTCATCCGCTTGACCGCACCCGCATGGTGGAAGCCGGCGCTGCTTTTTTTGCCAGCGATCATGCCGATGTCGATCACCGCTTTGAACACCGGCTGGTCCGCGCCGATGGCGCCCTGCGCTGGGTGCGCTGGATCATCCGCCGCGAACGCGGTGCCGATGGCCGATTTGAATCGGTGTTCGGCACGATTCAGGACATTACCGAGCCGCGCGCGACACGCCGCCAGGCCACGGCACTCGGGTTGGTCGCCGATCGCCGGCTGCGCCAGGTGAGCCGGCTGGCCGAAGCGCTGCGCCTGGCCAATGCCGAGGCCGAACGCGCCCACCGCGCCCATGGCCGCTTCCTCGCCATGATGAGCCATGACATCCGCACTCCGCTCAATGGCCTGCTCGGGATGCTGGATTTGCTGGCGGCGGCGGAACTCGCCCCCGCCGATCGCCGCAAGGTTGAAATCATGCGCACCTCTGGCGACCAGCTGCGCCTGCTGGTCAGCGATATCATCGATATTGCCGACATGGGGGCGGATGAACTGACGCTTGATCCGGTGCCGCTGCACCTGCCCTCGCTGCTTGCCCAGATCGCCGAAAACTGGCGGTCGCGCCGCCCGGCCCAGGCCCTGTGGTGGACGGTGGACGCCACTGTGCCACCGGCGATCATGCTTGATGCCCGGCGCCTGCGGCAATTGCTGGAAGGCCTGCTGGGGGCGATGATCGATGGCGATGTCAGCATCCGGACGCATGCCCTGGGCAATTGGCTGCGTTTCGACATCACCGGCGGCGGCACCCCGTCGGACCTGACCGCTGAAAGCAGCGGCATCATCGGCCAGCGCATCGTCGATGCCATGCAGGGCCGGCTGGGCGGCGACAAGTTGGGCGGCGACAAGGCCGATCTGTGGTTCGAACTGCCGATCGACCTGCCCCCCGAAAATTGGAGCGAGGGCCACAGCGCCGGCTTGCAGGCCGGCAGCATCATGCTGTCGATCCGCGGCCGGTCGCCGCATATCCTGGTCGCAGAGGACATCGAAACCAACCGGATCGTCATCTGCAGTATCCTGGAAGGCCTGGGCTGCACCTATGCCACCGTCGCTGATGGCGAAGCCGCCGTGGCCGCCGTGGCCGGCGGCAAATTTGATGCTGTGCTGATGGACGTGATGATGCCCATCATGGACGGCGCGGAAGCCACCGAGCGGATCCGGTCGCTGACGGGCGGCATGGCCAATGTGCCGATCATCGGCGTGACGGCGCACAGCCTGCAACTGGAACGCGATGCCCTGCTGTCCCGCGGCATGAATGCCTGCCTGACCAAGCCGGTGGATCGCGATGCCATCCATGCGACGCTGGCACCTTTACTGGACTGGATGATGGACAGCGGTTCGGCAATAGACAGCGATGTCTTCGAAGCGGCCTTTGCCCCTTTGCCGCCGCACCGCCGCCAGGCCCTGCTCGATCTGGCGCTGGACGATGTCCGCCAGCTGGGCGACGAACTTGCGGCGGCCTCGGGCACCAGTGACGCCGATGCCATCAATCGCGCCCGCGCCGCCCACAGCCTGAAGGGCGTTGCCGGCAATTTCGGCTTCACCGCCATCACCACGGCACTGGCCGAAATGGCGGCCACCGGCCGGCAGACGCGGCTTCCCGGTGCCGTTGCCGATGTGATGACCGAGGCCCGGCTGTTGTTTCTCCAGCGCGGCCTGATGAACCCCTGATCCCTGCTCGCCGTCGCCGGGATTGCAAAATCGTCATAATGCGGCCGGCGTTGCAAAACGCCATCGAAGTCGTGTCGCAAAAGGCGATGGTCGCCCCGGCAACCGCAATTTTCCCGTTTTGAATCTGAAGAATCCGCAACACGGCTGACTTGGCCTGTTTCTTGCTTGGCTGTCTTCGCTACGTCACATCCGGCGAAAGGAAACCCTGCCATGCGCAATCCTACCGTTTCGATCATCATGCCGGTCCGCAACGCGGCGGGCCTGGTCGGCGACACCATTCGATCGGTGCTGGCGCAAAGCTTCACCGATTGGGAATTGCTGATCGTCGATGATGGCAGCACCGATCAGACCGTCGCTGCCTGCGAAGCCTTTGCCGATCCGCGCATTCGGGTGCTCAATCGCAGCCGCCATGGCTTTGCCCGGTCGCGCAACGCCGGCATCGAAATATCACGCGGCAGTTTCATCGCCTTTCTCGATGCCAGCGACATCTGGCACCCGTCCAAGCTGATGCGGCATGTCATCCAGCTTTGCGCCCAGTCGCAGATTGATGTCAGTTTTGCCGCCAGCCAGCCGATCGATGCGCGCGGCGCCATCGCCGGTGCTGCCTCGCACCCGCGCCTCAAGCACATCACCCCGACCGACATCCTGGTGCGCAACCCGATCGGCCCCAGTTCCACCGCCGTCGTGCGCCGCACCGCGCTCGATCGCGCCGCCAGCCGCGATAGCCGCGATCGCAGCCGGCTGTGCTGGTTCGACGAAAGCTTTGCGCAGGGCGAAGAACTCGACTTGTGGATGCGCCTCGCCATCGCCCATGGCTGCCGTTTCGAAGGCATTGAAGGCGTGCTGACGCAGTGCCGCGTCGATCGCCAGGGCGCCGCCACCAATCTTGCCCGGCAATTCGAAGCCTGGCAGCGCGCCATTGAAAAGGCCCAGGTTCATGCGCCGGTGTTCATCGCCCGCTACCGCGCCATCGCCGCCGCCAGCCAATTGTTCGGCCTGGCCCGGCGTGCCGCCAGCCAGGGCGAAGGCAGCTTTGCCCTGTCGCTGTTCCGCCAGGGTGTCGCCCGCGAACCGGCCATCCTGATCGAAGCGCCGATCCAGTCGCTGCGCACCATCATTGCGGCGATCACCACCCGCTGGTTGTCGCCGGGTGCCGCCCGCCCCGGCAGCGCGGGCTTCGCCGGCGTTGCGGCCTGATGGCCAATCCGGCAACAGTCGCGTCCCGTGGCGCATAGCAAAACGCAACTATCCTTGCGACTGTTCAGTCTTTATTATTGCAATTTGCCTATGGTCAGTCCCGCCTCGGCTGTCGATATGTCGATATATGTTCAGAATGGGCCAAAACGATGAAGGGCGTCATCTTCACCGAACTCGTTGGCTTTCTGGAAGCCCGCCATGGTACCGCCTTCGCCGACAGCATCCTGGAAGCAGCGAACCTGCCCAACCAGGGCGGCTTCACCTCGGTTGGCAATTATGCCTCGGCGCTGGCCTTGCAGATCATGGAAATCGCAGCGACCGCCGCCAATGAACCCTATGCCGATTTCTGCGCCGATTATGGTAGCTATCTTTACGCCCGGCTGGCGACGCAGTTTCCGGCCGTCATCGACAATTATGGCTCGGCCGAAGCCATGCTGGGCCATATAACCTCGCATATCCATGCCGAAGTTTCGGTTTTATATCCCGATGCGCGGCCACCGCGCATCACCACCAGGCACGATGGCGACGCCATCATCGTCCACTATGAATCGCACCGGCCGCTGGCGCACCTGGCCTTTGGCCTGATCCGCCAGTGCCTGATCGCCTTTGGCGATGCCCGCCTGCCTGTCTGGCAGGATGGCAACAGCCCCTACAAGGCCTGCTTCGCGCTGACCGCGGTGCCGGTTGCAGCAAGAAAGGCGGAACTGGCGTGAAAAATCATGCGCGCATCCTGATCATCGAGGATACGGCATCGCTCGCCATGAGCTATGCGGCACAGCTTGAATCGGCGGGCCATGAAGTTGATGTCGTCGGCACCGGCGCGGCGGCGATGGAAAAACTGGCGGCCAGCACCGGCTATGATGTCGTGCTGCTCGATCTGCAATTGCCCGATTGCGATGGCCTGGAACTGCTCGGCCGCAAGCCCGAATTGACGACGATTTCAAGCGTTATCGTCGCCACGGCGGATGGTTCGATCAACCGGGCGATCAGCGCGATGCGGCTGGGCGCCTATGATTTCCTCGTCAAGCCGCTGGCCCCCGAACGCCTGATGACGACGGTGCGCAACGCCTTTGAACGCCGCGCCCTGGCGCAGGAGGTCAAGGCCATTCGCGCCATCGTGCCGCGTGACCATTTCCACCGCTTCATCGGCCGTTCCAACGTCATGCAGGCGGTGTATCGCGCCATTGAAAATGTCGCCGATTCCAAGGCAACCGTCTTTATCGGCGGCGAAAGCGGCACCGGCAAGGAATTGGCCGCCGAAGCCATTCACCGCAGCGGCAAACGCCGCGACAAGGCGTTTGTGGCGATCAATTGCGGCGCCATCCCGGAAAATCTGCTCGAATCGGAACTGTTCGGCCATATGCGCGGCGCCTTTACCGGCGCCACCGACAATCGGATTGGCGCCGCCAAGGAAGCCGATGGTGGCACGCTGTTCCTTGATGAAATCTGCGAGATGGAACTTAAACTTCAGGTCAAGCTGCTGCGCTTCCTGCAATCCGGCACCATCCAGCGCGTGGGCAGCGACAA
Organism: Sphingomonadales bacterium; assembly: GCA_025360285.1. Classification (GTDB taxonomy): domain Bacteria; phylum Pseudomonadota; class Alphaproteobacteria; order Sphingomonadales; family Sphingomonadaceae; genus Sandarakinorhabdus. The sequence goes on along the minus strand of JANYCM010000069.1, from coordinate 3,158 downwards.
GGCCGAACCGGTTGACGTGCGCATCGTCTGCGCCACCAACCGCGATGCCGCCCGCGAAGTCGCCGAAGGCCGCTTCCGCGAGGATCTGTTCTACCGGCTGGCGGTGATTCCGCTGGACATGCCGCCGCTGCGCGAACGCGACGGCGACATCGAACTGATCGCCGAAGGCTTTCTGCGGCGTTTCGCCGAGGAGGAAGGCAAAAGCTTCGATCCGTTGACGCCGGAAGTCCGCGACATGCTGTCCCGTCACAGTTGGCCGGGCAATGTGCGTGAATTGCAGAACATGATGCGGCGGGCGGTGGTGATGAACCCCGGCCCCGATCTGGGCACCGAACAATTCGCCCTCGCATCGGTGTCGGCGCTGCCACGCGCCACCACCAATACCAACATGTTCGCCAGCCCGGCGATCGACCTGGGCCCGGCGACGGGTTTCGATTTCGCCGGCATGACGCTGAATGCCATCGAACGCCATGCCATCGAAGGTGCCATCATCCGCGCCAATGGCAGCATCCCGACCGCGGCGCGCAATCTGGGGATCAGCCCGTCAACCCTGTATCGCAAGCGCGAACGCTGGGCGCATGACCCGGCCGAGGCCGCCGAGATCGAATAGCCTCGACCGCACCCCCTGCGATAAGTGTCCGTTGGCAAGCCGGGCGCGCCGGTGCACGGCGGGCGGTATTGCAGCCGTACCGGAGACCAACCATGCCCGACGCCTATATCATCGATGCGGTTCGCACGCCGCGCGGCATCGGCAAGCCGGGCAAGGGCGCGCTGTCGCACCTTCACCCCCAGCATCTGGCTGCCACCGTCCTCAAGGCGCTGAAGGACCGCAACCATCTCGATACCGCGACGGTCGATGACATCATCTGGAGCACCAGCACCCAGAAGGGCAAGCAGGGCGGCGATCTGGGCCGCATGTCGGCTCTCGCCGCCGGCTATGACATCAAGGCCAGCGGCATGACGCTGGATCGCTTCTGTGGCGGCGGCATCACCAGCGTCAATCTGGCGGCGGCGCAGATCATGTCGGGCATGGAAGATTGCGTCATCGCCGGCGGCACCGAGATGATGAGCTATACCCAGACGATCGGCGCCGAGGAATACGCCGCCGGTATCAAGCCGATGGGCATGGGTTCGGGCAATAGCGCCTTGCAGAAAATCCATCCCCAGTCGCACCAAGGGGTCTGCGGCGATGCCATTGCAGCAATGGAAGGCATCAGCCGCGAAGCCGTCGACGCGCTGGGCCTGGAAAGCCAGCGCCGCGCCGAGATTGCCATAAAGGAAGGCCGTTTCGACAAGAGCCTGGTCACCGTTTTCAATGAAGACGGTTCGGTGGCGCTGGACCATGAAGAATTCCCGCGGCCGCAGACCACCGCCGAAGGTCTTGCCGGGCTGAAAGCCTCGTTCGATGCCGTCGCCGATGTGTCGATCCAGCCCGATGGCCAGACCTTTCGCCAGGCGATCAACGCCAAATACCCCGATCTGCAATTTTCGGGCGTCCACCATGCCGGCAACAGCTCGGGCGTTGTCGATGGCGCCGCCGCGATCCTGCTGACCTCCAAAGCCTATGCCGAGGCGCATGGCCTGAAACCCCGCGCCCGCATCGTCGCCACCGCCAATGTCGGCGATTGCCCGACCCTGATGCTCAACGCGCCGGTGCCGGCGGCGCGCAAGGTGCTCGCCAAGGCTGGGCTGACGGTGGACGACATCGACCTGTGGGAGATCAACGAAGCCTTTGCCGTGGTCGCCGAAAAATTCATCCGCGACCTGAAGCTCGACCGCAGCAAGGTCAATGTCAACGGCGGCGCCTGTGCGCTCGGTCACCCGATCGGCGCGACTGGCTCCATCCTCATCGGCACCGTGCTCGACGAACTGGAACGTCGCGGTTTGAAGCGCGGGCTGGTGACGATGTGCGCCGCCGGCGGCATGGCACCCGCGATCATCATCGAACGGGTGTAAACGCCTGCTGGCATCATCGAACGGTTCTTATGCCGTAACGTCGCCCCTGATATTTTTTGCGGCTGCGACATTTCGATGACAGTCATGGGCTTGCCCCAGCGGCAGTCACTCGTCAGTATGCCATCGTTGTTGCAGCGCACAACCGGGGGCCGACGATCGATGGACAATGCTGGACGGGTGCCGACACGGCGCGAAGTGCTTCATGCGATCGGCGTGATGGGCGGGGCTTCGGTCCTCTATCAGGCCATGGCCAGCATGGGCCATGCCGCTGAAACCCAGTTCGCCGGCCCACCCAATCTGTCGGGTGCCCGCCCTGGTGCCACGGTGCTGGTGCTCGGCGCCGGGCTTGCCGGGATGCTCGCCGCCTATGAGCTGGGCAAGGCCGGCTACAAGGTCCAGATCCTGGAATACAACAACCGGCCGGGCGGGCGGAACTGGTCGCTCTATGGCGGCGACACCTATACTGAATTGGGCGGTGCCACCCAGAAGATCGGTTTTGCGCCGGGCAATTACCTCAACCCCGGCCCGTGGCGCATTCCTTATCACCACCGCACCATTTTGCATTATTGCAAGGCGTTTGGCGTCGCGCTGGAACCGTTCATCCAGCTCAACCACCAGGCGCTGATCCACAGCAGCCAGGCCTTTGATGGCAAGCCGCAGCGCTATCGCGAACTCGCCGCCGATTGGGACGGCAATGTCGCCGAGCTGCTGTCCAAGGCCATCGACAATAAGGGCCTGAATGGCGTGATGACCGCCGAGGACGGCGACAAGCTGAAGGAAGCGCTGCGCACCTGGGGCATGCTCGACAAGAACATGCGCTATGTTCGCGGGCCGGCATCGGCCGCCCGGCGCGGCTATGATCGCCCCCCCGGCGGCGGCGTCAATGGCGCGCCGATCCCGTCCGATCCGTTCGACTTCACCGATGTGCGCAAATCCGGCGTCTGGCGGGCCTTTGCCCAGCATATGGGCCATGAACGCCAGACGACGATGTTCCAGCCGGTGGGCGGCATGGGCATGATCGGCAAGGCCTTTGGCCGGCAGGTCGGGGACAAGATCCGCTATGGCGCCAAGGTGACCAAGGTTGACCAGAGCGGCGGCGGCGTCACCGTCACCTACACCGATATCGCCAGCAACACGGTGATGACCGCCAAGGCCGATTACTGCGTCTGCACCATCCCGCTCGGCATCCTCAGCCAGATCGA
>JANYCM010000170.1 GCA_025360285.1 Sphingomonadales bacterium | reverse complement strand
ACCAAGAAGATCGGCGGCGCCGTGGTGCGCAACCGCATGAAGCGCCGGCTGCGGGCGCTGGCGCGGGACCTGGTCGCCGCGCACGGTCAGGCCGGGGCCGACCATGTGCTGATCGGCCGCGAAGCCGGCATCGAACGCGATTTCGCGGCGCTGCGCCAGGAACTCGCTGTCGCGCTCGCCAAGGCCAAACGATGAACCCCGTCAGCCGCATCCTGATCGTGCCGATCCGGCTGTGGCAGGTCACCCTGTCGCGGGTTCTGCCGTCCTCCTGCCGGTTCGCCCCCAGCTGCTCGGCCTATGCCATCGAAGCCATCGAACGGCACGGGCCGCTGAAGGGCGGCTGGCTGGCGGCGCGGCGCATCGGCCGCTGCCACCCCTGGGGTGCATCGGGCTATGACCCGGTGCCCTGACCGGCTATAGGCGCGCGGTAGCCACCCCCGATTTTGAAAAAAGAGCGATACGTGAACCAAGATACCCGCAACATGATCCTGGCCGTGTTGCTGTCGGCGGTAGTGCTGCTCGGCTGGCAGGTGGTCAGCACGCGCTATTTCCCGGCGCCAGCCGCTCAAAATACCGCCGCAACCGCGCAAAGCCCGGCAGCGCCACCCGCCGCGCCCGGCGCCGGCCCCGCCGCAACCCCGGGAAATCCGGTGGCGATGCCCGGAATCACCGCAAATCCCCCGCTTGCCGATCGCAGCGCCGTGCTTGCCGCCACGCCGCGGGTGGCGATCGTGACGCCGCGCCTGACCGGCTCGATCAATCTGAAGGGCGCACGGTTCGATGACCTGCTGCTGCCAACCTATCGCACCACCATCGATCCCGCCTCCGCCCCCATCCGGCTGCTCAGCCCCAGCGGCACGGCGGACGCCTATTTCGGCCAGTTCGGCTGGACCGGCGCCGATGCCCCGCCCGCCGACGCGCTGTGGACGGCGAGCGGCAATCGCCTGACACCCGAAGCGCCGGTGACGCTGAGCTGGACCAACGCCAATGGTGTCACGTTCGAACAAGTCATTGCGGTGGATAAGGATTTTCTGTTCACCGTGACGCAACGCGTGCGCAATGCCGGCCCGGCGCCGGTCGCCGTCCAGGCCTTCGGGCTGGTGTCACGGCTGGGCGAGGGCAGCGAAAAGAATGCCTATAATCTGCATGTCGGCCCGCTGGGCGTCATCGACGGCACGCTGCGCGATACCGATGTCAATTATGACAAGCTGCTGTCGGATGGTCCAAAACGCTATGTGACGACCGGCGGCTGGCTCGGCATTACCGAAAAATACTGGCTGGCGGCGTTGATTCCGGACCAGAAGATGCGCGTCGATGCCCGTTTCGCCGCCGCCGGCAACCAGTTCCAGACCGATTATCTGGGCGGCCCCGTAACCGTCGCGCCGGGGGCAGAAACCGCCTCGACCAGCCGCTTCTTTGCCGGCGCCAAGGAGGTAAACCTTCTTGATAGCTATATGAAATCGCTGAATATTCCGCATTTCGACCTGGCGGTCAGCTGGGGCTGGTTCATCATCATCGCCCAGCCGATTTTCCGCCTACTCGACTGGCTGTTCAAGCTGACCCATAATTTCGGCTTCGCCATTATCGGGCTGACGCTGATCGTGCGGGCGGCGCTGTTCCCGATCGCCAACAAGCAATATGAATCCATGGCCAAGATGCGGATCGTCGCGCCGAAGATGAAGGCGTTGCAGGAACGCTACAAGGACGACAAGGTCAAGCAGCAGCAGGAAGTCATGGCGCTGTACAAGACCGAAAAGGTCAATCCGCTGGCCGGGTGCCTGCCACTGGTCTTGCAGATTCCGATCTTTTACGCGCTCTACAAGACGCTTCTGGTGTCGATCGAGATGCGCCACCAGCCGTTCATCCTGTGGCTGCATGACCTGTCGGCACCAGATAAACTGACGCCGCTGAACCTGTTCGGCGCCATCCCCTGGCAGCCGCCGGCGATGATAGCCATCGGCGTGCTGCCCATCCTTCTCGGCATCACCATGTGGCTGCAACAGCGCATGAACCCCACGCCGATGGACCCGGTGCAGAAACAGGTGTTCGCCATCATGCCCTGGATGTTCATGTTCATCATGGCGCCTTTTGCCGCCGGCCTGCAATTATACTGGACAACCAACAACTTGGTTTCGATTGCCCAGCAATGGTACATGCTGCGCAAATACCCGATGCCGGCCACCCCGCCGGCCGCTGAAACCATCGATGTCGTCGCCACCCCCGGCAAAACCCGCCCGGCACCGCGCAAATGACCGGCGAACCCGAAATTGCGTCCGTGGACGAGGCAGCATTGCGCGCCGAGGCCAAGCGCCTCGAATGGGACATTGAAACGGCACGCCGACGCTTTGCCGGGCCGGTCTCCTTCCTGCTGTCGGCGCCGGAACTGCAATTCCTGCCCGATCCCGATGTCGCCGAAATCGCCTTTGCCGGGCGGTCTAATGTCGGAAAATCATCGCTTCTCAATGCCTTGACCGGGCGGCAGGGCTTGGCGCGGGCTTCGACAACGCCGGGGCGGACGCAGGAATTGAACGTCTTCGATATCGGCGACCCGCGGACGTTCCGGCTGATCGACATGCCCGGCTATGGCTATGCCGAAGCACCGCGGGACCTGGTGGCGCGCTGGAAACGCCTGATTTTCGATTATCTGCGCGGCCGCGCCGTGCTGAAACGTGTGCTGGTGCTCGTCGATGCCCGCCACGGCCTGAAGCCTGTCGATCATGAGATCATGACAATGCTCGACAAGGCGGCGGTCAGTTATCAGATCGTCCTCACCAAGGCCGACAAGATCAAGCCGACGGTGCTTGCGACAACGCTGGCCGGGGTGGCGGAAGCCGCGCGCACGCATGTCGCGGCTTACCCGGAAGTCCTTGCCACATCAGCCGAAACCGGCGCCGGTATCGCCGAATTGCGCGCCGCCGTGGTGGCTGCCGTCGGTTAGGGAGACAAGACATGCGCCTCATCATCGGCACCCGCACCCTGTCGAGCTGGTCGCTGCGCGGCTGGCTGGCGGCCAAACAGTCGGGGCTGCCGTTCACCACCGAACTGATTGAAATGGACACGCCCGAATGGCAGGGCGGCGAGGCCAAAAAGGCGCTGCCATCCGGCAAGGTGCCGGTGCTGTTCGACGGCGCGACACCGGTGTGGGACAGTCTGGCGATCATCCAATGGCTCGCCGACAAGGGCGGCCATGATCGGTACTGGCCGCGCGAGCTGCCGGCGCGGGCGCTGGCCTATGCCGCAAGTGCCGAAATGCATTCGGGTTTTGCAGCCTTGCGCAGTGGCTGCCCGATGCATTTGCAGCAACGCTTCCCGAATTTTGCACCCAGCGAGGTGATCCTTGCCGATATCGCGCGCATCGAGGCACTGTGGACAGCGGCGCGGGTCTTCGGTGCCGAGACCGACCTGCCCTGGCTGTTCGGGCCGTTCGGCGCCGCCGACATCATGTTCGCCCCGGTGGTGTTCCGCATCGCGCACTATCACCTGCCGGTCGGCCCGGTCGGTCGCGCGTATGTCGATGCGATGCTCGCCCACCCCTGGATGGCGGAATGGGTGAAGGATGCACGCACCGAAACGCTGCGCTTCAACCTCTATCCCATCCCCGGCGGCGTGCCGGCTTGACGACAGATGGCCAACCGCTAGCGTTGACCGGACACCCATGGAGTGAAGGCATGAAGTCCCTGATTTTGGTGGCATTGCTGGCCGCTGCGGCACCGCTTGCCGCCGAACCTGAATTTTCGGCCGACCGGGTAAAGGCCCATGTCGCGTTTTTCGCCGATGATCTGCTGGAAGGCCGCGGCACCGGCACCCGCGGGCATGAGATTGCGGCGCGTTACGCCGCCGCCGCCTTCGCCGGTTTCGGCCTGACGCCGGCCGCCAGGGACGGCAGCTGGCTGCAACCCGTCACTTTGTCCGAGGCCCGGCTCGGCGATGGCCCGGTGCGCCTGACGATAACCCCGGCCAAGGGCAGTCCGGTCACCTATGCCAACGCCAGCGAGGTAGTGATCAACCCGAGCCAGCTTGACGCACTGACCGATGTGAAGGCGCCGGTGGTATTTGTCGGCTTCGGCATCGATGCCCCGGCGCAGGGCTTCAACGATTACGCCGGGCTCGATGTGCGCGGCAAGATCGTCGTGGTCCTGTCAGGCATTCCCAAGGGACCGCCCGATGAAGTGCTGGCGCATCTGGGCACGCAGAAGGGCGTGATGGCGGCGGCGCACGGCGCTGTCGGGCTGATCCAGATCCCCACCCTGCAATCAGACAAGCTGCGGCCGTGGAGCCGTATTGTCCAATATGCCGGCGAACCGCGGATGACCTGGGTCCACCCCGATGGCACCCCGTTCGTGGCGGCGCCTGCTATCCGGGGTGGCGGCGTGCTAAGCATGAAAGCCACCGAGCTGCTGTTCGCCGGATCAACGACGCCGCTCGCCAAAGTGTTGAAAACTGCCGATCTGGAGCGGGGCCGCCCCAAGGGTTTCGCCCTTCCCGTCAGCGTCCGCATCGAGGCAAATTCGGTCAAGCGCCAGGTTGTCAGCCCGGAAGTCGTCGGCATGATCCCCGGCAGCGACCCCAGGCTGAAAGACGAATATGTCGTGATGATGGCGCATCTCGACCACTTGGGCATCAAGCCTGAAAAGGCCGGTGACAAGATCTACAATGGCGCGCTCGACAATGCCGCCGGCGTCGCCGTCATGCTCGAAGTGGCGCGGGCCTTTGCCTCTGACCCGGTCAAACCCAGGCGATCGCTGCTGTTCGTTGTGAACACCGCCGAGGAAAAGGGCCTGTTGGGCGCCGAAGCCTTTGCTAATGATCCCAGTGTGCCGATCGCCAATATCGTCAGCGTCGTGGATCTCGACCAGCCGCTGTTGCTCTATGATTTCACCGATGTCATCGCCTTTGGCGGCGACCATTCGACGATGGGCACCGCCATCCAGAGCGCCCTTGGCAGCGCCGGCATTGCCCTGTCGCCCGATCCGATGCCCGCTGAAACCATCTTCGTGCGGTCGGACCATTATACCTTTGTGAAGCGCGGCGTGCCGGCGCTGCTGCTCGCCACCGGCTTTGCCAATGGCGGCAAGGACGCCTGGGAACATTATCTCGCCACCGATTATCATCAGCCGAGCGACGACATGAAGCTGCCGATCAATTGGGCGGCGGGGGCCAAATATGCACGGGTAAACTATCTGATCGCCCGCGAAATTGCCAACGCCGCCGACCGGCCGCACTGGTATCAGGGCGATTATTTCGGCACGACCTTCGC
>JANYCM010000168.1 GCA_025360285.1 Sphingomonadales bacterium | reverse complement strand
TGCCGGGTTGACCAATTGGCCGCGGTGAATGAATTCCCCCTTGGCGATCGCCTGGCGCTGGAACACCACATCGATGGTTTGCAGATAGAATTCCGCCGTCATGTCGCAGACCGAGCGATATTCCTCATAAAACGCCTTGGTCGCATCAGCGCTATCTTCATCACCATCGACGAGGTGGCGAAACAACTCCCAATGAGATTTCATATGGTTGGCCAGGTTCATCGACATGAAGCCGGCAAGCTGCAAAAAGCCCGGATAGACCTTGCGGCCGCTGCCCGGATGCATCGCCGGCACCGTCGCGATGACATTCTGTTCAAACCAGGCATAGGGCCGCTGCGTCGCCAGATCATCCACCGACGTCGGCGCCTTGCGGGTATCGACAGGGCCACCCATCATCGTCAGGGTCAACGGCGTTGCCGGATTCTTGTTGGCTGACATATAGGCAATGGCGGCATAGACCGGGACCGCCGGCTGGCAGACCGCCAGCACATGGCAACCGGGGCCCATGGTTTCCAAGAATTCAATAACATAGTCGATATAGTCATTGAGATCGAACTTGCCGTCGCTCAGCGGCACCTGCTTGGCATCACGCCAATCGGTGATGTAAACTTCGTGATCGGGCAGCAGGCGTTCGACGGTCCCGCGCAGCAGCGTCGCATAATGGCCCGACATCGGCGTGACAACGAGGACGCGCGGGTCCTTGCGGCCCGAAACGGCGCGGTTGAAATGCTTCAATTGGCCAAAGGGCTTGCGCTGGATAATTTCCTCCGAAACCGCGACGCTGGTGCCATTGACGATGGTCGCGGACAGTCCGAAATCTGGCTTGCCGCGCGGGGCGGACGCATGGGCAAAGACTTCCAGCGCCCGCGCCAGCAACGGGCCGGTGGCGACATAGGACATCGGGTTGGCCGGGCTGAGCAGCCATTCAGAACTGGTCTGCGCCAGTGATCCCATCCCGGCGAGCCAGGCGCGCTGCATTTCATAGGCCGTATACAGCATCATTCATCCTCTTCACGCCAAGCCGCACCGGCCGACACTCGCTGTGCCATATCGCAGATGCAGCATAAAGTCTAAACGGGGTTGGGTTAATGGGAGCCGGCTTCGGCCCAGCAAAGCTGCGACAAACGTCACACCTGATTGAGTGCCGCTCAAACCCCTGCTATCAGCCCCCATGGCTTCCAAATCCGATCTGCCGCCGCCCGAACAGCGCAAGCTGTCCCGCCTCGTCCTGCTCTGGCGCTTCGCCCGCGCCTATCCGGGGCAATTGGCCGCAGCGCTGACGGCGCTAGTCGTTGCCGCCCTGGCAACGCTGGCCATTCCCCAAGGCTTGAAGCTGATCGTCGACAATGGCTTTGCCAAGGGGTCCGACCCGGCGGCGGTGGCACCCTATTTCTGGGCGATGCTGGGCATCGTCGTGCTGATGGGTGTGGCGACAGCGTTTCGCTTCTATTTCGTCAGCTGGATCGGCGAGCGTGTCGTTGCCGATCTGCGCAAGACCGTCCAATCACACCTGCTGACGCTCGATCCGGTGTTCTTTGAGGAAAACCGCCCCGCCGAAATCGCCTCGCGGTTGACCGCGGACACGGCGATCATCGAACAAGTGGTGTCGTCGGGTGCCTCGATGGCGCTGCGTAACGCTGTCATGGGCATCGGCGGCATCGCCTATATGGCCATCCAGTCGCCCAAGCTGACAGCGCTGATGCTGCTGGTCATCCCGATCACCATTTTGCCGATCGTCTGGCTGGGCCGCCGCGTCCGCGCCATGTCAAAAACCAGCCAGGACCGTATCGCCAGCGTCGGCACCATGGTTGCCGAGGTGCTGGGCGCCATCAAGATCGTCCAGGCCTTTACCCAGGAACGCCGTGAAGCCGCACGCTTCGGGGCCGCTGTCGAAGCGGCCTTTGATACCGCCAAGCGCCGCATACGCCTGCGCGCCGGCATGACGGCGGTGGTCATCACGCTGATCTTCGGCGCCATCACCCTGGTGCTGTGGCAGGGCGCGCTCGATGTCATTTCCGGCCGGCTGACCGGTGGCACCATCGCGGCGTTCGTGTTTGCCGCCGCCATTGTTGCCGGGGCCTTTGGCACGCTGACCGAAGTCTATGGTGATTTCATGCGCGCCGCCGGCGCCAGCGCCCGCATGGAGGAATTGCTCGCCGCCCGCCCTGGCATCCGCGCGCCGGATCATGCGACGCCGCTGCCGGTGCCGGCACAGGGCGCCGTGACGCTCGATCACGTCACCTTCCATTATCCCTCGAAGCCCGATGGCGCGGCCCTGGTCGATTTCTCGCTGGACATTGCTGCCGGCGAAACAGTGGCCGTCGTGGGGCCGTCGGGGGCCGGCAAATCGACATTGTTTCAGCTTATCCAGCGTTTCTATGATCCCGAAGCCGGGCAGATCCGCCTCGATGGCGTGCCGCTGACGGCGGCTGATCCCGAGGAAGTCCGCGCCCGCATCGCCGTGGTGCCGCAGGAAACCGTGATCTTTGCCGCCAGCGCGCTCGACAATATCCGCTATGGCCGGCCCTCCGCCAGCGAGGCCGACGTCTGGGCCGCTGCCGAGGCTGCCCATGCCGATGTCTTCCTGCGGCAACTGCCCGATGGCATCAACAGCTTCCTGGGCGAAGCCGGCACGCGCCTGTCAGGCGGCCAGCGCCAGCGCCTCGCCATCGCCCGCGCCATCCTGCGCGACGCGCCGATTTTGCTGCTCGACGAAGCCACCAGCGCGCTGGACAGTGAAAGCGAACGGCTGGTCCAGCACGCGCTGGAAACCCTGATGCACGGCCGCACCACCCTGGTCATCGCCCACCGCCTCGCCACCGTCCGCAACGCCGACCGCATCATCGTCATGGACGGCGGGCGGATTGTCGCCGAAGGCACGCACAGCAAGTTGATCAAGCAAGGCGGGCTCTACGCCAAACTGGCGCGGTTGCAGTTCGAACAGGTGCAGCCGCAGGTGGCGTGAGGCAGGTTGCACCTGTCGCAATCGTGCCCAAGCCTGTCCTACACCAGCCAAAAAGGGCTATAACGCCTGCGACGTCGCTCTTTGACATAGCGAATGGATTCCCGCGTCGGCACCGGCTTTTCAACAAGCCTGCGCCACACTGAAAAAAACAGCCGAAACAGGAAAATAAGGAAAATAGTGCGAACCCGAAACGAATTGCGGGGCGCCATTCCGATCGATACTAACATCTTCAAATACCAAGACGAAAGCG
>JANYCM010000160.1 GCA_025360285.1 Sphingomonadales bacterium | reverse complement strand
CCGGCGGGGCGCAGGCTGCCGAGCGTCACATAGGCGCTGCCACCGCGTTTCTGGAACGTGGCCATATTGCCCTTGAGTAGCACCACTGTCCAACCGGCGGCGCTGTGATTGGCAATCGCCTGGACGACCTGTTTTTCGTTGGGCGTAGTTTCATACGCAAAATTGCTGATCGCATCCCAGCCATCCTTGGGGGCACCGGCGGCAGAGGCGAGCAGCTTGCGGGCAAAGCCCGGATATTGCCGGGCCCAGGCTGCCGCCACCGCCGTATCGGCGCTGCTGGCGCCGGGCGCATCGACGATGGCCATGTCGAAGTCGCCCTCGGGCGGTGTCAACACCCAGGCCGCCATGTCGCCGCGCAGCGCCCAACCGGCGGGTTGCAGAAAGGTGGCGTTGGCAGTCTTTTGCAGCGTGTCAGCCGCCGCTGCTGCCGTCTGGGCCGGTGCCGGCATTGCCGGCACGGTGACAGCAAGCGCAGCAAGGCAGCTTGCGAAGCGCAAAGTGAACAACGTCATGAACGACAGTCTTTCGTGTCAAAGCCGGCCTATTCGGTCGCGGTGTAGCGATACTCATGCTGGCCATCGCGCATGCTCAGCCCGCGCTTGCCATCCTTGCTGGTGATGACGAACTCGATGCCGATCAGGCCGGTCGCCGCCGTCACCAGCGATGTCGTGCCATCGGCATTGACCCGCGTCGCCATCGGCATCGACCAATGGCCGTTGTTCGCGGTCAACCCGGCGGCGCTGCGGGTGAAGATCAACTGGCCAAGATCGGGGCTGACGTAGCGTTTGGCGAGCCCGGCAGTGACTTTGGGGTCGGCGGGGAAGACCATCGTCTTGCGTTCGGCGGCATCGCGGGCGCGCAAGGCACCGGCGCTGGCGGTGATCGATGCGGCTGCCTCGGGCTTGCCGTCGTACAGAAGTTCCAGCAGCCGGCGCATGAACGGCCCGCGGATGGCGGCGCCATTGTCGGTGTTGGTCAGCAGCACGGCACCGATATCGGCAGCGGGAATGAAATACAGGTCGCTGTGGAAACCGATCAGATCACCGCCATGGTGATACCAGGGCACATCGGCGGTTTTGGCACCCATCAACCCCATGCCGTAGAACGCATCTTCGCCGATCGGCACATTGGGCAGGCGGCGGGCGAGCACATTCCTGGCGGAGATATAGGGTTTGCCATTGGGCAAAGTCCCCTGGCGCAGTTCATTTTCGACATATTTGATCATGTCACTCGCCGATGACCAGGCACCCCCGGCGGGGCGTTCGAAATAAAAGGCGTCGTTCACACCGGTGCCGGCAACCGCCAGTTCGCCCGACATGGCTCTGCCATGGCCGGTCGCGTGATCGGCTTTCTGAACGCGGGCCTTGTCGAACGTTGTGGCGTTCATGCCCAGCGGGTTGAAGACCTTTTGCTGCATCGCCTTGTCATAGGCCTTGCCGAGTTCGAGATCGGGATAAAGGATATGACCACCGATATAGCCGGCCGCCGATGCCATCAGATTATTATACTGGAAGGTCTCGCCGAACTTCGACGTCGGCTCGGTTTCGGCAAGATGCTGGAAGGTCGTTTCCGGCGGCGTCGCCCGCGATCCGGTCAGGATATCGGGAAAATCGCGGCGCGGCAGGCCGGTGCAGGCGCAGACGAGATGGCGCATTTCGACACTGGCGGTGGTCGCGTCGCTGCCCAGGCGGAAGGCCGGATAGACTTTGGTGACCTTGTCGGTCCAGGCGAAGCGGCCTTCATCGACCAGCTTGGCCAACATGAGCGTCGACATGCCCTTGGTGTTCGACGCGATCATGAACAGCGTATCGCCATCGACCTTGTCGGGCTTGCCGACCTGTTTGACGCCGAAACCGCCGGAAAACACGACCTTGCCATGATCGATCAGCGCGACCGAGGCGCCGGCGACATCGAGTTCCTTGATGGATTCGGCCATGAACGCCTTGATCGCTTCGATCCGCGTCGCATCGAGGCGATGCGGCGTGCGGCCGGCAAAGCTTTCGCGGGTATAGCCGGCGGGGCGCAGGGTGCCGAGCGCCAGATAGGCGGTGCCGGCGCGCTTTTCGAAGGTCGCTTCATTGCCCTTGACCAGGATCACCGTCCAGTTGCTGCCGCGGCGAAAGGCGACGGCCGAGACGGCCTGATGTTCATTGGGGGAGGTGCGGTACGAAAAGCTCTTCTGTTCCTCCCAGCCGTCCTTGGCCGCACCGGAGGCGGAAACTTCGATCTCGCGGGCAAAGCCCGGATATTGTTTCGCCCAGGCCCCGGCGACGGCGGCTTCGGCGCTGGCGGCGCCGGGCATGTCGACAAAGGCAATGTCGAGATCGCCTTCGGGCGGCGACAAAGTCATGGCGCTGGCGTCACCGCGGACGTTCCAGGCGGTGGGCTGGGTAAAGGTGGCGTTGGCGGTTTTTTGCGGCGTGTCGGCAGTGGCGGGATCGGCCATGGTGGGGGCGCCGGCAGTCATGGCGAGGGCGGCAAGGGCGGTGGTCAGGCGCAAGGCAAAGGCACGCATCAACGGTCTCCAGGGCAGGCAGTGACTGGCTACACCATTACACCCAATGCGGACTTGTGCAACCTGATCAGGATTGTTCGCTATCCAGCGCCAAAAGCGCGAAACTCGCCAGCCAATGTTCGCCGGCATAGTCGCCGGCGATATGGGGCAAGCCGGCGGCGAGATGTTCTGCCGCGCTGGCCAATGCCGTTGTCCGTGTCAGATCGGCGGGATCGAGCGCCGCAGCGATGCCCTGCCAGCACCAGGCCCGGCTGAGGTTCAAGCCATCAAGATGCGCGATCTTGCCGTCGCTGCGATCGCTGACCGTCGCCGGGATGAACAGGCTGGCGGGCCGGCGTCGGGCCGTGCCGGGCAGGAACGTGGCAAACCAGCCGCGAAAGTCGGCCACCGGTAGCAAGCGCGCCATGGCCAGTGCTTCAATCAGCGTTGGTGACAGAAAGGCGTCGCCATCGGGTTCCCAGGCCTGGGCATCGCGGTCGCCGCCGAACCAGTCCCGTGCCCGCGCCATGAACAGCGCCAGCAGGTCCGAATCATGCCGCCGTGCCCAATCGGCGGCGATGGCGAGGGCAAAGGCCGTGTTACCATGCGCGCCGGTGCGGATGGGATAAGTCTGCAAGGGCAGAAAGGCGTGGAAGCGCGCGGCATAGGCCCCGGCCAGCGGTGCCAGCACTGTCTCCAGCGCCGCATCGTCATGGCGCGATGCCTCGTCATGCAACGCCAGCAGCCAGCCCCAGCCATAGGGCCGTTCAAAGCCGCGTGATGACGGCCGATCCAGATAGGCGACTTCGGCGGCCACATTGCCGGTTGTGAACAATTGCGCCGCCAGCACGCGGGTTTCGGCGGCGGCTGCGTGGCCGGGGAAGCCCCGCAGCAGCCGCAGCAACAGCCACCAGCCATGCACACAGCTGTGCCAATCGAAGCTGCCAAAGAAGATCGGGTGCAGGTCACGCGGCGTGCGGGCGTCGCCGGGACCATCCAGCACATGGTCAAGCTTGTGGGGATATTCGCGCGTCACATGACCCAGCGCGATGCGCGCCATGCGGCCGGCGAGGGCTTCGTCGAGAACGATCATCGAAACGCCAGCCCCCAGATCAGCAGCGTGTTGAAGGCCAGCAATGGCAGCGCCGTTGCCACCTGCGCCTTGATGACGGCGTTGCGGTCATCAAGTTCGAGCAGCGCCGCCGGCACGATGTTGAAATTCGCCGCCATCGGCGTCAGCAGCGTGCCGCAAAAGCCGGCGAGCATGCCGACGGCGGCGACAATCGCCGGGTCGCCATGCAATTGCCCGACCAGTACCGGCAGGCCGATGGCGGCCATCATCACCGGAAAGGCGGCAAAGGCATTGCCCATCACCATGGTGAACCCCGCCATGCCCAGGGTGAAGGCGATGACGGCGATGAAACGCACGCCATCGGGGATGACGGCACTGGCCAGCCCGCCGATGATCTGCCCCACCCCGGCAGCGGCGAACACCGCCCCCAGGCTGGCCAGCATCTGCGGCAGGATGATCGCCCAGCCGACGGCTTCGACCAGCCGCCGGCCTTCGTGGAGCGGGGCGAGCAAGGGTGGCCGCAGCCAGATGAGGATCACGGCAATGGCGATGATCGTGCCAAGGCCCAGCGACACCAAAGTCACCTGCTTGGCCTCGACGAGCGGCACCTTGTCGATGGTCAGATGCGCAAGGGCCAGACTGCCGATCAGCGCCGTCGCCGGCACGATCAGCGCCGGCAGGAACAGGCGGTTGCCATGGCGGCGGCTGCTCGCCTCGCGTTCATCCGGCGCGCTCGTCGGCGGCGACCCCCGGCCCAGTTTGCCGGTGCCGGCGATAGCGACCAGCGCGAGGACAAGGATGCCATTGCCGAGATCGCCCAATCGGTCGCCGAACAGGAAGCTGACGGCGAGCAGGCCCCAGAAGATGGCGCTGCCGAAGCGTTTCGGGTTGGCGCGGTCAACGAGAGTCAGCCCGGCCCAACCGGCGAACAGCAGGCCGGCGATCGCATAGAGAAAGGGCAGGCCGATCACTGCCGCGCCAGCCGTTTGTCGAGCCGCCACAGCCGGACGCCATGGATGCCAAAGGCCGCGATGGCGGTCGGGATCGCCCAGACCGACAGCTGCAACGGCGCGATGATGATGCCATTGGCCTCCAGAAAGCCCTTTATGAGGAGAATGGAGGCGACGGCGAGGAAGATATCCTCGCCAAAGAACATGCCGATATTGTCGGTGGCAGCGGCTAGGGCGCGGATGCGCTGGCGGCCGGCGTCGGTGATCGCCGGATCAGTACGCGCCGCCGCCGCTTCGGCCATCGGCGCCAGGAGGGGCCGCACAGTCTGGGCATGGCCGCCGATGGCCGTCAGCCCGACCGCCGATGTCAATTGCCGCAGCAGCAGATAGGCGAGCAGCAAGCGCCCGGTTGTCGCCGCCGCAGTGCCGGCGATCACGTCGCGCGCCCTTTCGCGCAGGCCGGCCCGTTCGAGGAGGCCGATGACCGGCAGGATGATCCAGGGCGCACTGACATAGCGGTTGGTATTGAACGCCTTGCCAAAGGCCGCGACCACCGCCAGTGGGGCGAGCCCGGCCGCGACCCCGCTGGCCAGTGCCGCGGCGACAACGACCAGCAGCGGATTGAGCCGCAGCGCAAAGCCCAGGATGACAATGGCAATGCCGATCAGTGGCCACAGGCTCATGCGCGTTCGCCTGCCGCCAGCGCCTTCAATTCGGCAAGCAGATCAAGCGCCTCACGCGGCGTGATCGCATCGGGGTCGATGCTGGTCAGGCGATCGCGCAGCGCATCGCCCGCCTGCAGCGGTGGCGCGGCGCCGAAAAGCGGCAGGTCGGTCAGCCCCGCCGCCAGCCCGCCGGTCCGGTCGCGATTGGCCTCCAGCCGCGTCAGCACGCCGCGCGCTCGCGCCAGAACCGGCGCCGGCACACCGGCGAGCCGGGCAACGGCGAGCCCATAGCTTTTGTCGGCGGCGCCGGGGATGACTTCGTGGAGGAAGACCAGTTCGCCCTTCCATTCGCGCACCCGAACGGTGACGGCCGCCAGACTGCGCAGCCGGTCCTTCAACTGCACAAGCTCATGATAATGGCTGGCGAACAGGCAGCGGCATTGCAGATCGTCATGCACCGCCTCCAGCACTGCCCAGGCGATTGCAAGGCCGTCATACGTGCTGGTGCCGCGCCCGACTTCGTCAAGGATGACCAGGCTGCGGTCGGTGGCGCCGGCCAGGATCGCCGCGGTTTCGACCATTTCGACCATGAAAGTGCTGCGCCCCTGCGCCAGATCATCGGCGGCGCCGACCCGGCTGAACAGCCGATCAATAACCCCGATGTGCGCAGCCCGCGCCGGCACGAAACTGCCGGCCTGGGCGAGGACGGCGATCAGCGCATTCTGGCGCAGGAAGGTCGATTTGCCCGCCATGTTGGGACCGGTGACCAGCCACAGCCGGGCATCGGCGGAAAGGTCGCAGTCATTGGCAACGAATTGCCCGCGCTGTGCCTTGACTGCCGCCTCGACCACCGGGTGCCGGCCGGCCTCGATATGAAAGGCGGTTGTCGCATCGACGCGCGGACGCACCCAATCTTCGGCCGTCGCCAGCTCGGCGAGAGCCGCTGCCACGTCGATCCGCGCCAGCGCCGCCGCCGTTTCAGCAATCGCGCCGGTCGCGGCCAGCACGGCCTCGCGCAATTCCTCCAGATGCGCGGCTTCGGCGGCCAGCGCATGGTCGCCGGCCTGGGCGATGCGCACCGCCAGCGCCGATAGATCGACCGACCCGAAGCGCACCACGCCGGCCAGAGTCTGGCGGTGGATCAGGCCCGAATCGGCGCGCAGCAACGGGTCGGCAAAGCGCGCCGCCACTTCGATATGATAGCCAAGGACGCCATTGTGGCGGATCTTCAGCGCCGCCACGCCGGTCTGTTCGCGCAATTGGGTTTCCAGGGCAACCACGGCACTGCGGCCGTCGCGGGCGGTTTCACGCAGTGCATCGAGCGCCGGATCATAACCGGGCGCGATACTGCCCCCTGCCGCTGCATCGGCCGGCGGTTCGGGCACCAGCGCCCGGCGCATGGCTTCGACGAGCGCGCCATGCGGACCGACGCGGGCCAGCGTCGCGGTTAGCAGCGTGGGTGTCGTCAGGTGCGGCTGGCCCAGTGCCGTCTTCAACGCCAGCGCCAGCGCCAGCCCGTCGCGCATGCCGGCGAGGTCACGCGGGTTCCAGCGCCCGACCGCCAGCCGGCCCAGCGCCCGGGCGATATCGGGCATCGCCGCCAGCGCTTCGCGCGTGCGCAGTCGGAGCACGCCGGCATCGGCGAACCAGCCAACGAGGTCCAGCCGGTCGGCAATCGCTGCCGCATCGGTCAACGGCGCCGCCAGATCGCCGGCCAGCAACCGGCCGCCGCCGGCGGTGACGGTGCGGTCGATCGCGGCCTCCAGGCTGCCGGCGCGGCCACCGCCGGCGCCCCGCGCCAGTTCCAGGCTGGTGCGGGTGGCGGCGTCGATGGCCATGGTGCTGCCCGGCGTTTCGGGACGCGGCGGCGCCAGCAGTGGCACTGCCCCCTTGGCGGTCGCTTCGACATAGGCGAGCAACGCCCCGGCGGCGGCGATCTCGGCCGCGGAAAACGCGCCAAAGCCATCGAGGGTCGCCACGCCAAAGCGCGCCTTCAGCCGGGCCTCACCGCGCGTTGGCGCAAATTCGGCCACCGGGCGCGGCGTGAAGGGTGCCCCGCTCCAACCTTCGGGTGCGATCAGTTCGGCGGGTGCCAGCCGCGCCAGTTCGGCGGCGGCGTCGGCGGGCGCACAGGCGCGGGTGGCAAAGGCCCCCGTTGACAGGTCGCACCAGGCGAGACCCGTCGGCATGCCCGGCGCCAGCGCCGCCAGCCAATTGGCGCGCTTGGGTTCCAGCAGATTGGCCTCGGTCAGCGTGCCGGGCGTCACGATGCGGGTGATGGCGCGCGCGACGATCGACTTGCCGGGGCGTTTGCGCGCTTCGGCGGGGTCCTCGATCTGTTCGGCGATGGCGACACGGTGGCCGCCGCGGATCAGGCGCGCCAGATAGGCATCGGCGGCGTGGACCGGTACGCCGCACATCGGGATCGGCACGCCGCCATGTTCGCCGCGCCTGGTCAGCGCGATGTCGAGCGTCGCCGACGCTGCCACGGCATCATCGAAGAACATCTCGTAGAAATCGCCCATGCGGAAGAACAACAGGCAATCGGCTGCTTCGTCCTTCAACGCCAGATATTGGGCGATCATCGGGGAGGCGGCGGCGGTCACCCGGCCATTGTTAGCGGGCTTTGCGGCGACCTGTCATCGTCCTTTCGCTTGCCCGCAGCCCTTAACAAACCCTAGAGTCGGCCGGCGCACTCACAGCAGCGCTGACTCAAGGGCAGACCATGACCGCTGACAGCAGCAATGATTTCGGCGATCGCGAGGCGCTGGCTTTCCACCGCCTCGGCGGCAAGCCGGGCAAGCTCGAGATCATCGCCTCCAAACCGATGGCGACGGCGCGTGATCTGAGCCTTGCCTACAGCCCCGGCGTGGCCGCCCCGGTGCTCGCCATCGCTGCCGATCCGGATGCTGCCTATGACTATACGATCAAGGGCAATCTGGTCGCGGTCATCTCCAACGGCACGGCAATCCTGGGGTTGGGCAATCTTGGCGCGCTTGCCTCAAAGCCGGTGATGGAGGGCAAGTCCGTCCTGTTCAAACGCTTTGCCGATATCGATTCGATCGATCTTGAACTGGCGACCGAAGATGTCACCCGCTTCATTGATGCTGTCGAATTGATGGAGCCGAGCTTTGGCGGCATCAACCTTGAAGACATCAAGGCGCCCGAATGTTTCATCATTGAAACGACCCTCAAAGAACGGATGAACATCCCGGTCTTTCATGATGACCAGCATGGCACCGCCATCGTGGCTGCCGCCGGCGTCATCAACGCCCTGCACCTGACGGGGCGCAAGCCCGAGGATGTGCGCATGGTGGTCAATGGCGCTGGCGCCTCGGCAATCGCCTGTACCGAATTGATCAAGGCGTTTGGCGTTCGCAACGTCATTATGTGCGACACCAGCGGCGTCATCTACCAGGGCCGCGAAAAGGGCATGAACCAGTGGAAATCGGCGCACGCCGCCGTCACCGAGGCGCGGACGCTGGCGGAGGCGGTGGTGGGCGCCGATCTGCTGCTCGGCCTGTCGCAAAAGGGTGCCGTCAGCCGCGACATGGTCGCGTCAATGGCCAAGAACCCGATCATTTTCGCCATGGCCAACCCTGACCCGGAAATTACGCCCGAGGAAGTTGCGGCCGTGCGCAGTGACGCCATCGTCGCCACCGGTCGCAGCGATTACCCCAACCAGGTCAATAATGTGCTGTGCTTCCCCTATCTGTTCCGGGGCGCACTCGATGTCCGGGCCACCGCCATCAACGAAGTGATGAAGATGGCGGCGGCCAATGCCATCGCGGCGCTGGCGCGGATGCAGGTGCCCGATGAAGTCGCGGCGGCGTACGGTGGCAAGGCGCGCACCTTTGGACCTGAATATATCATCCCGGCGCCCTTTGACCCGCGGCTGATCGAAGAAATCCCCACCGCAGTTGCCAAGGCGGCAATGGCTTCAGGTGTGGCGAAGAAACCGTTCTTCGATGAAGCAGCGTATCGCCAGGAATTGCGCGGCCGGCTCAACCCGACCACATCAATCCTTGCCGGGGCTGTCGAGGCCGCCCGCTCGCGCCCGCGCCGCTGCGTCTTTGCCGAGGCCGAACAGGAAGTCGTGCTGCGCGCCGCCGTCAATTACCGCAGTTCGGGCTATGGCGAACCGGTGCTTGTCGGCCGCGAGGCGCCGGTGCGTGAGGCACTGGCGCGGATCGGGGTCGCCGATGTGGACTCGTACGAAATCCACAACAGCAGCGTCAGCCCGCTGGTGCCGCGCATGGTCGAACGGCTGTATGCCCGGCTGCAACGCCGCGGCGCGCTGCTGCGCGATGTCCAGCGTATGGTCAATCATGAACGCAATATCTTCGGCGCCATGCTGGTCGAATTGGGCGAGGCCGATATCATGCTGACGGGGGTGACGCGCAATTTCGCCACCACCTATCGCCAGGTCCGCCAGGTCATCGATCCGACCGAGGGCCATCGCCCGTTCGGCATCCATCTGCTCGTCGGCAAATCCGAAACCATCTTCATCGCCGACACCACTGTCACCGAACGACCCGACGCCACCCAACTGGCGGACATTGCCGAACAAACGGCGGCGGTGGCGCGCCGGCTGGGCCAGGAACCGCGCGTGGCGTTTGTCAGCTATTCCAATTTCGGCAATCCGACTGGCGAATTTGTCGGCAATCTGCGCGGCGCTGTCGCACTGCTCGATGAACGCCGTGTCGGCTTTGAATATGAAGGCGAAATGTCTGCCGATGTGGCGCTCAACCCGGCGCTGCGCACGCTCTATCCGTTCAACCGCCTGTCGGGGCCGGCCAATGTGCTGATCATGCCCGGCCTGCATTCGGCCAACATCGCGGCAAAATTGCTGAAGGAAGTCGCCGGCGGCCGGGTGATTGGGCCGTTGCTGGTCAATATGAGCCGACCGGTGCAGATTGCGCCAATGACCTCGACGGCAAGCGATCTGGTGACGTTGGCGGTGCTCGCCTCGACCGGCGTGGTGCGGTGAAGCCGCCGATCCTCTGCTGCCATGGGTTATGGGCGACGCCGGCGACCTTTGCCCGGCTGAAACCGCGGCTGGAAGCCCTGGGTCATCAGGTCGTCGCGCCGGCACTGCCGTTGCATGATCGCGATCCGGCGCTGCCGCCCCTGGCCGAAGTCGGCGCGTTGACTGTCGAGGATTACGCCCGCTTCCTGGTCGCCGAAGTGGCGAAATTGCCGGCACCCCCCATCCTGATCGGCCATTCGATGGGCGGCGCGCTGGCGCAGATCGTGGCGGCACGGGTGCCGCATGCCGGGCTGGTGCTGCTGTCCACCGCGGCGACCGCGGCAACCCCGGCGTTCGGGCTTGATCCGCTGCGCACCATGGCCGGGGTAGTGACGAAATGGGGCTGGTGGCATTCGCCAACCCGCATTGACCTGGGGCCGGCGCTGTGGGGGATCTACAATGGCGTGCCCGATGCCATTGCCCGCGCCGAATATGACGGGCTGGTGTGGGATTCGGGCCGGGTGATTGCCGAAATGACCTTGCCGGGCCTGTCCAAAACCGGCGCGACGCGCGTCGATTACGCCCGGCTCGATCAACCGGCGCTGGTCATCGTCGGCAGCGCGGACCGCATCACCGTGCCCGGCATATCGCGCGCCACTGCCCGCAAGTTGCGGGGCATCGTCGATTATCACGAGATTGCCGGGGCCGGTCACTGGCTGTTCTGGGGCGATCTGGAAGCCAGGGTTGGCGACTATATCGAGGACTGGCTGGCCGCCCTGCCGGCGCTGTGACCAGCACGATCCGCACCGCACTGGAAACCGAGGCGGCGCGGCTGGGTTTTGCCGCTTTTGGCATCGCCCCCGCCACCGCAGCACCCCTCGCCGGACAGCGGCTGCGGCAATGGCTGGCCGATGGTTGCCAGGGTGACATGCTGTGGATGGCCGAAAGCGCTGATCGCCGGGCGACGCCGCAAGGCCTGTGGCCCGATGTGCAAAGCGTCATCATGCTCGGCACCAGCTATGCTCCGGCGCTCGATCCGCTGCGCCATGCCGATCACCCCGAAACCGGCGTGATTTCGGTTTATGCGCAAGGGTCCGATTATCATGACGTCATCAAGCGCCGCCTGAAGGCGCTGGCGCGTTTCCTTGTCGCGGCGGCACCCGAAGCAGCGGTCAAGGTGTTCGTCGATACAGCACCGGTGATGGAAAAACCGCTCGCCGCCGCCGCCGGCCTCGGCTGGCAGGGCAAGCACAGCAATCTGGTCAGCCGCAGCCAAGGGTCATGGCTCTTCCTGGGGGCGATCTACACAACGCTCGACCTGCCCGGCGATGCGCCGCACGCTGATCGCTGCGGATCATGCGATCGTTGCCAGACGGCGTGCCCGACCCAGGCCTTTCCGGCCCCTTATCGACTCGATGCGCGGCGCTGCCTGTCGTACCTCACCATCGAGCACAAAGGCCCGATCCCAGAGGAATTTCGCACAGCACTCGGCAACCGCATCTACGGCTGCGACGATTGCCTGGCGGTGTGCCCGTGGAACCGCTTTGCCCAGGCGGCGCGCGACCTGGCGTTTCAGCCGCGTGCCGAACTGACCGCGCCGGCGCTGGCCGATCTGCTGGCGCTCGATGACGCCAGCTTTCGCCAGGTCTTTGCCGGGTCACCGATCAGGCGCATCGGCCGCAACCGGCTGGTGCGTAACGCGTTGATCGCGGCAGGCAACAGCGCAGCGGCGGCCCTGCGGGCGCCGGTGGCAGCGCTTCAGGGCGACGATGATACCGTGGTGCGCGATGCCGCCGATTGGGCGCTGGCGCAGCTCAGCCACGCGCCGGGTTGACTGAAACCCGGTGGCGCGGCCGGGCACATTGCGCCATGATGTTACAAGCGGACGGAGCGGGGCAGATGCAGGTGCGGGCGGGGGTTTCAGGGCTGTTGGCGGGGCTGGCGCTGGCGGTCGCGCCACCGGTGGCGGCTGCATGCCGGGTCGACGAGGTTCTGCACCTGCCTGTGATCATGGAAGGCCAGCAGCCGCTGGTGGACGCCAAGGTGGAAAATCACGCCGCGCGGTTTCTGATCGATACCGGCTCCTTTTACAGCATCATCGCGCGTCCCCGCGCGCTGGCCTTTGGCTTGCGCCTGGAAGCCTCGCCGGACGAGGTCCGCATTCGCGGCATCGGGGGCGTCGCCGACACGTCCGCCACGGTGGTCAGGAAGTTCAGCCTGGGGGGTGTCACGCTTCCGAATGTGTTTTTTCTCGTCACCGACGGCCATTTCGACGCCGATGGCGTCATCGGCCAGAATGTCCTGTCGGTCTATGACGTCGAATATGACTTCGCGGGCGGCAGCATCCGGCTGATGCGGCCGCACGGGTGCAGTGATACGATCATGGCGTATTGGGCCGGGGAAAAGCCGATTTCGACCGTGCCGATCGACCGGGTGGGGCCGGACAATCCGCAGATTGTCAGCGTCGCCTATCTTAACGGCGCCAAGATCAAGGTTGTTCTCGACAGCGGTGCCGAGCTTTCCATCCTGTCGGATGCGGTTGCAGCGCGTGCTGGCTTCACGGCCGATGGCCCGGGCGTCAAGCCGGCGGGCAGTGTCGTTGGTATCGGCCGCCGAAAGATTCCAACCTTTGTGGCACGGTTTTCCAGCTTCAAGATCGGCGACGAGGAAATCAGAGGCGCGCGGCTGCGGTTCGGGAAGCTGATCAATCCCGATTTCGACATGCTTCTGGGGGCCGATTTCTTCCGGTCACACCGGCTTTATGTCGCCAATGCTGGCGGCAAAATCTACTTTACGTACAATGGCGGGCCCGTGTTCGATCTTGTCGACAAGCCAGAGTCCCGCGCCGCGCCGTGACGCGCGACCGCCGTCTCAGGCCGCCGGGGCCGGCCATTTGGTCATGATTGTCGCCAGGTCGAAATAATCGCGGTACAGCGTGATCTTGCCGTCATGGACTTCAAAAACCCCGGTCACCGGCAGTTCGACCCAGCCACTTTCAAGGCGATGGCGATCGAGCCGTTCGGCAAAGACCACCGGGCCTGCAGCGGCGATGCGCTTGATTTCCAGGATATATTCAGGGGTCGGAGCGAAAAACGGCTCCAGCACCTGGCGGATTTCGGCGGGGCCATAGACCTTGCCCATGGGCACATTGTCATATTCGCAATCATCGCTGACATGTGCCAGCGCCACATCATGGTCGCCCACCGCCATCGCAGCGAAAAAGGCTTCGACGATCTGCTGCGGGGACATTGCGGTGTCGGTCATGGCGAGACTCTTTATGTAGCGATCGCTACATAAATCCCCCAGCGGCCGGTTGTCAATGCGGCGGCTTGGCGGCGGGCACGTCCTTCAAGGTGCGATCGAGCCATTGCGAGTCGAGGCGCGGCGGCTGCCCCGGTGTTGGCGCTGGCGCCTGCACCGCGCCGGGCACCACCGGCTGGCCATCGGCGCCGACGTCCGGCCCTTGCGGCGCATCGCCCTGGGTGATGCCATAGACCTGATCATCGGGCTCCATCGCCGGATCGACGATGCCGGTATCGGTAACCAACGGCGCCGGCGGCGTGCCGCCCACCGCGCGCGCCATATAAGCGGCAAAGGCCCGCGCCGGGGCGCGGCCGCCGGCGAGGCCGGGCACGGCGCGGGCATCATCACGGCCCATCCACACACCGGTCGTCAGTTCGCTGGTAAAGCCCAGGAACCAGCCGTCCTTGTTGGAACTTGTCGTACCGGTCTTGCCGGCGAGCGGCCGGCCGATCTGTGCCGCCTTGGCGGTGCCGGTTTCCACCGCAGCCTGCATCAATTCGGTCATCTTGGCGGCCACAAAAGGCGCGACGATGACCCGCGGATTGCCGGGATCGCGATCATAAAGCACCCGGCCTGATCCGGAGACGATGCGGGTGAT
>JANYCM010000410.1 GCA_025360285.1 Sphingomonadales bacterium | reverse complement strand
AAATCCGATGAACTGCTCTTGCCCATGATCCACCTCCAACAACGGTGAATCACAAATTATGGCTCAAGGGAATCCCTACGATTCACATTTCAAGTTCCACGCTCTAATGTCATCAGAGTCTAGCCGGCTAACTTCCCCAATATAGGCCGATCGATGGCAAAGGCCGGTTCCAGGCTGGCTGCGCCGGTCAGCACGGCGGCGATATGTTCGCCAACCGCCGCCGAATGCTTGAAGCCATGGCCCGAACATGCCGAAGCCAGCATGATGCGATCGAAATCAGGATGGCGGTCGATGACGAAATGTCCGTCGGGGCTGTGCGTGTACAAGCAGGCCGACGCCTTGACTGCGTGACTGTGCGCGCCTGACAGGGGGCCGGAGACATGTCGTATGAACATTGCCGCGGTCTCTTCCATGGTAACTGTCCGATCGAGTCGGGCGAGGTCTCCAACCGCGTTTGAAAACTGTTCGGCAGCAACCTTCAATGCCGGTGTGCAGCCGGCAAGGATCGGAAAGCCGTAGAAGCTATCGTCTGCACTGCTGCCGTGCGGCCAGATGAAGGTGGGGAAACGCCTGGGCTGGAAATCAAGCGGCGCTGCTTCAAACCATTGCATCACTTCACGCAGCACCCGCAACGGCGCCAGGAGCTTGCTGAACAGGCCAGGTGTCCAGGCACCGGCGGCTACCACGATTCGGTCGGCAGGATAGTCCGCCCGGTCGGTCCGCACGGTCACATGGTCATCGCTCTGCACGATCGACTGGACAACTTCGCCGAGATTGACGCCGGCACCCGCCTGCGCGGCCAGGCGGCATTGTGCTGCAACGATACGTTCCGGAAACACGACACCGCCGCCGGGTTCAAAATAGCATCTTTCATCACCGTTGAGCCGGAATGCCGGATAGCGCGCCATGACCGCGTCCGGGGTTAGCAACTCATGAGCAATGCCAAACCGGCGCCCGACTTCGACCGTCGTGTCGAAAAATCCCGGCCGGCCGTGACGAAGCGCGGTGCCGCCCGATCCCTCAATGGCCAGAAAACCGCCTTCATCAACCAGTTGCTCGCCGCAATCGGTCCCGATCCCGCGCCAGATCGCCTTTCTACGCAACGCCAGCGGGATATCGATATCGCCTTCGCCGGTCGCCTGCCGCGTCACCCGCGCCGCGCCATGGCTGAAACCCTATGCATAAGGCGGCGCAGAGCGGTCAATGCCGAGCGTGCGCACGCCGCGGCGGGCAAGGTCAAGCAAGGTTGCAGACCCGACCGCACCAAGGCCGACAACGATCACGTCTCGAGTCTTCATGCGTATTTCAGCCCCGTGTCGCAAAGCACCGTGGCAACGATCGCATCGCGCCGCAACGTGCCTGAGAGTAGCAGCCGTGCCGCGGCGCAGACGTTCGCGGCCGCCGAATAGCCGACGTACAGCCCCTCGCGCTGTGCCAATTGCTGCTGCCACTCGACGGCTTCGGCATCGCTGACCGCCACACTCATGTCCATCAGCGCCGGGTCCCAATGCGGCGGCCGTGCGCCATAGCCGATTCCCTGCAGCAGGTGACGCGGCTTGATCACCGGCTCGCCGGCCAGCGGCCGGCAGCCCTCGGGCTCGACGGCAGCGCAAAGGATAGCTGGGTTGTGCGCGCGCAGCCCCTTCGCCACCCCCAGGAAGGTCGATCCGGTGCCGACAGCCGCGACCCAGGCATCGACGCGGCCGCCGGCCTGTCCCCAGATCTCGGCTGCCGTGGTCCGTTCATGGGCGTCGATCGCTTCTTTTGCGTTGAACTGATCGACATAAAAGCCGCCGCGTTCGCCGGCGATGCGGATGGCCGCCTGCGCCGCCGCCGCCACATCGCGCCCGGTCACCTCGCCTGGCGCGCCGTCCACCTGGTCGATGAGTACCACCTCGGCCCCCAAGCCTTCGAGCATCCGGGCGCGAGCCGCGCTATTGCCCGCCGACATCGTTACGACCAGCGGATGTCCCAGGATTGCACAGGCCACTGCCAGCCCCGACCCCATGTTGCCGCTGGTCATCTCCACCACCACCACTCCCGGTTGCAGGCGGCCATCAGCCCGCGCCGCTAGCAATATGGCCTTGGCGGCGCGGTCCTTGACGCTGCCACCGGGTTGCAGAAATTCTGCCTTGGCCAGCAGGCGCCCGGGCCCGCGGTAAATCCTGCCCAGTTCGACCAGCGGCGTGCTGCCAATCAGATCGAGCCCGGATAAAGCTGTTGTGACGATGCCTGCCAGTGCCTGTCCCACCGTTGCCGACCCCATCATTATGCACTGCATTTTACATGGG
>JANYCM010000323.1 GCA_025360285.1 Sphingomonadales bacterium | reverse complement strand
GTGCCCGCTCGCCGGGGGCGTAAACGCCCGCCTTCGCGTGCCCGGAACCGCCAGAACGCCGCGCCGGGCGATCCCGACCCTAGCCATTTATGAGTTCACGGCCTAATGTTGCAACCCATCCACATCATCGGCGGCGGCCTTGCCGGCTCAGAGGCGGCCTGGCAGGCGGCGCGCGCCGGCGTGCCCGTCATCCTCCATGAAATGCGCGGGGTGCAGGGCACCGACGCGCATCACACCGATCAATTCGCCGAACTCGTCTGTTCGAACAGCTTCCGCAGCGATGACCCCGATAACAACGCCGTCGGGCTGATTCATCAGGAAATGCGCGCGCTCGATAGCCTGATCATGCAGGCGGCCGATGCGGCACGGGTGCCGGCCGGGTCGGCGCTCGCCGTCGATCGCGATGATTTCGCCGGGCGCGTCACCGCGGCGATCGAAGCCGAGCCGCTGATCACCGTGCGCCGCGAACTGATCGCCGGGTTGCCGCCGGCCGATTGGGACAATGTCATCATCGCCACCGGGCCGCTGACCGCAACGCCGCTCGCCGAGGCGATCCGCAGCCTGACCGGCGAGGACCAGCTGGCGTTTTTCGATGCCATCGCCCCCGTCATCCACCGCGATTCGATCAATATGGATATCGCCTGGGCACAATCGCGCTGGGACCGGCCCAATGAACATGGCGACACCAAGGATTACCTCAACTGCCCGATGGACAAGGACCAGTACAACGCCTTCATCGATGCGATGCTCGCCGCCGAAAAGGCTGCCTTCAAGGATTGGGAAGCGAACACCCCCTATTTCGACGGCTGCATGCCGATCGAGGTGATGGTCGAACGTGGCCGCAACACGCCGCGCTTTGGCCCGATGAAACCCGTCGGCCTCACCAACCCCGCCACCGGCCGCCGCGCCTGGGCCGTTGTCCAGTTGCGTCAGGACAATGCGCTGGGCACGCTGTGGAACATGGTCGGCTTCCAGACCAAGATGAAGCACGCCGACCAGGTGCGGGTGTTCCGGATGATTCCGGGGCTGGAGAAAGCCGAATTCGCGCGGCTGGGCGGCCTGCACCGCAACACCTTCATCAAGTCGCCGGTGCTGCTCGATGATGTGCTGCGCCTGAAGGCCGATCCGCGGCTGCGCTTTGCCGGTCAGATTACCGGCTGCGAAGGCTATGTCGAAAGCGCTGCGATCGGGCTCGTTGCCGCGCGTTTTGCCGTTGCCGAGCGCCGGGGCCAGGTGCCGGTGCCGCCACCCGCCACCACGGCGCTGGGCGCCTTGCTCAGCCATATCACCGGCGGGGCGGATGCGAAGCACTTCCAGCCGATGAACGTCAATTTCGGGCTGTTCCCGCCGCTGGTGCCGCCGGCGGCCAGCAAGGACCAGCGCAAGCCCGCGCTGGTGGCCCGGGCGCGTGCCGATCTGGCGGGGTGGATGGCGCCGCCGCAGGCCTGAGCGCGGCTTATTCCGCCACCGCCGGCTGGCACGCGCATCCTACCTTGGGTTTGCGCTTTACCGCCGTGGTCGCAAATTCGGCGGCGACCAGCGCGCCATCGCCATTCACATCGGCCTTGACGAATTTCTCCACGCCCTTGACGCTATATTCGTCAAAACTCAGCTTGCCGTCGCCATTCTTGTCGAGCTTGGCGAAGGTTTTGCGCCGGTTGACCAGATATTCGTCGCGGCTGATACGGTCGTCCTTGTCCTTGTCATAGCGCGCAAAGCGCCGGGCCTCGCGCTGTTCGGGAGTCAGGTCGCTGCGCGGGGCGACGAGCGGCCCGGCATCAAGCGCCTCACCCTCGGCCTCGGCTTCCGCGGCCGGCCGCGGGCTCTCGGTCGCCACCGCCACCGGGCGATCGCGGGTCCACAGGAATCCGGCGGCGATCAGCGCCAACAGCGCCACCCCCAGCGCCAGCGCGCGCCGCATCATGCCACCCCTTCAATCCGTGCCGCGACCCCGCTCGCGGTTCTGGCGCGTTCACCGCCCCAAGGCAATCGCCATCAGCAGCCGCAATTGGCGCCCGGCGCTGCCACGCGGCTCCAGCGGCCGCCCAGCCCGTGCTGCATCCCGCGCCGCCAGGCGCTGCAACCCCAGCAGCGGCCGCAACACCCCCGGCACCGGTTCGGCAAAGTCCGTCCCCGCCGCCCAGGCCTGCCCCAGCCGCCGGCCAAGCGCCGCATCGCCGCCAAGCAGCCGCGCCGCCAGCCCGAACAGCCGGCCGTCATCACTCCCCGCATGGCCCTCGATAAACCCCAGCCAGCGATCCTCCAACCCGGCCAGATCCGCCCCCGTCACCCCGCGCGGCAGCACGTGCGCCGCCAGCAATTGCAGCAGCGGCTGCGCCGGCACCGTGCCCGCATCCAGCCCTTCCAGCGCCTCCCGCCACCAGGCCAGCCGAATCGCGCCGATCATCGCCTCGCTGGTCCCGGCGACAATCGCCGCCAGTTCCAGATCAAGCCCCCACAGCGCCATCAGCGCCGGGCGCACGTCCGCCGGCGCATAGAAGACGCTGAGATAGCGGTCCCGATCGCGCGCGCGGACGTCGGCCGCGACCAGGTCAAAATCGCTGCTCAGGCGGGGCCGACGCGATAGGCGCAGAATTTATTGCCATCCAGATCACGGAAATAGGCGCCGTAAAACGCCTGAT
This sequence comes from Sphingomonadales bacterium, assembly GCA_025360285.1. Taxonomy (GTDB): domain Bacteria; phylum Pseudomonadota; class Alphaproteobacteria; order Sphingomonadales; family Sphingomonadaceae; genus Sandarakinorhabdus. The sequence goes on along the minus strand of JANYCM010000323.1, from coordinate 7,193 downwards.
CGCCTTCCTCGCCGCGCACCCCTGGCGGGCCGCCGCATGCACCGCCCAGCGCCACCGCCTTGGCGTGCAGCGCATCGACCTTGGCCCGTTCGTCCAGTACCAGCGCCATCATCGCGCCATTGCCCACCGTCGCCGGCGCGCCATTTTCGGGCGTGCCGATGGCAAACATCGGCTTGTCCCAGCCGACACCATAGGCAACACCGCCCGTCGGAAATTCCATCATCCGGCCAACCCCGATCGCACCGAACAGCGCATCATAAAATGCCAGCGCCCCCGGCAGGTCATTGGTTCCGTACATCGTATAGCCAATCATGTGGCGTCCTCCCCTTGTTTGATCCCTGTTAGCGCCTTGCCGGGGTCGCCGCCAGTTCCTGCAACACGGCTTCCTCCACGCCGAAAAATGCCGATCGATGCGGTGCCCTGGCCGGATCATCGGCCGTGCCGGTGATCAGATAGACCAATACCCGGCCGTGCGCCCGGTCCACCCACAACCCGCCGAGCAAGCCATAGGCCTCCCCCAGATGCCCCCACCAGCGCGCGCCGGCCACCGGCTGGTCGCTCGCCCCCGCCACGCCGGACAGGCATTGCAGGCCAGGGCCATAACAAAGCATCTCGCCCTTGTAATTGTCCCCCATAACGCCCTGCCCGTCCCGCCACACCGGCATCATCAGCGTGCGCACCGACGCCGGCTGCAAAACACGCACCCCATCCACCGCACCGCCGTTCAGCAGCATCCGGCCAATCACCGCCAGCTGTCGCGCCGAAATCCGCAGGCCGCCTTGCGGGCTGAACAAGGTGCCGTTGCTGCCGGGCGTATAGCGGTCGATTTCGCAACTGCCCCCCTCCGTCGCCACCGGGCAGCCGGGGCGCTGGCCGTGAAGATCATCCACCTGCGCCGTCCACGGCCCCGCCGGATCGATCGCCGTCTCGTCGCGCCCCTTGCGATACAGTACCGCCGCCGCCGCCACCGCGGCGTCGCTCGCCCCGCTCCAATTATAGCCGGCATCGAGATGCAGCGGCGCCAGCACCAGCCGCGTCATCAACCGGTCAAACCGCTCCCGCGTTGCGGCCTCCATCACCGTCGCGATGATGCCGTAATTGAGATTGGCATAGGAAAACCGCGTCCCCGGCGCCGCCGTCGACCAATGCGCCGGCAATTCGGCCCGCAAAGACTTGCCCAGCGGCAGACGATAGCCCGCGCCATCATCAATCCCGGCTGTGTGCGACAGCAATTGCCGCAACGTCACCGGCACCTCCGGAAACGCCGGGTTGCGCAGCCGCCAGCCCAGCCAGCCCGACACATCGGCGTCCAGACTTAGCTTGCCCTGCTCCACCAGCCGCAGCACGGCAATCGCCACCACCGCCTTGGAAATCGACGCCACACGCGCCGGCGTATCCACCGTCATCGCCCGCCCGCCGATCACCGCCTCGCCAAAGCCTTCGGCGCGCACCACCCCCTGCCGGTCGGCCACCACCACCGCCAGGCCGGCAATCCCCGGCGTCGCCGTTGTCCGCCCGGCAACGATATCGGCGAGCGGTGCGGCAGCGGCGGGAGCAGCGAGGAGCAGGAGGGCAAGGCGGATCATCACACCACCCTAGCCAGCCCGCGCCCCACCCGCCATATCCCCCAAATGAGTGTCGCCTTCACCAGAGAATCGGATGCGGAGGCGGTCGCCGCCAATCTGCCCGACCGCCCGATCCCCGCCCATGCCAATCTGGTAACGCCGCAGGGCCTCGCCGCCATCGATACGGCGCTCACCACCGCCCGCGCCGCCTGGGATGCCGCCCGCGCCGGCGGCGAGATCAGCGCCGATCGCAGCGCCATGGCCATCGCCACCCGTGATCTGCGCTATTGGTCAGCCCGCCGCGCCAGCGCGCAGTTGGTCGAAGCCCGCCCCGCCGATGGCAGCGCCGGTTTCGGCAGCACCGTCAGCTTCGAACGCGCCGACGGGCGCCAACAAACCTATCGCATCGTCGGCGATGATGAGGCCGATCCAGCGACGGGGAGCGTGTCATACGTCTCGCCGCTGGCGCGGGCGGTGATGGGCAAGCGGGTGGGCGATGTGGTGGCCCTGGCGGGGCAGGAGATCGAGATTACCGAAGTCTCTTAATTCCCTCCCCGTTGACGCGAAGGCGTCGCCTGACGGCTGCGGGGAGGGAGTCAATCAAACCCCCGCCCTTACCGCCTGCCCCGGCAACGCCCCCGCCACGATCGCGCCGCGCGCCACCACCGGCACCCCGCCCACCAGCACCCAGGGAATCCCCGCCGACGGCGTCGCCGGCGCGGCAAAGGTCGCCCGGTCAATCACCGCCGCCGGGTCGAACAGGGTCAAGTCGGCGTCACAGCCCGGTTGCACCCGGCCCTTGCGCTTCATCGACGGCGCAATCACTTCCAGCCGCTGCGCCGGCATCAGCGTCATCTTGCGCAGCGCCGTCATCAGCCCGAGCAGCTTGCGCTCCCGCACATAGACCCCAAGCGTCCGCGCAAAGGTCCCGGCACCGCGCGGATGGCCGCGACCATTGATGAACGGCACCCCGTCCGACGCGATCATCACCAGCGGATCGGCCATGGCGATATCGACGGTGCGTTCGGGAATGATGTGCAAAATTGCCCAGCCGGCGGGGTTCTCACGCCGGTATCTGGTGAAACTCGCCTCGGTCAGCCGCTCGCCGGTCAACGCCCATTCGATATCGCCATAATCGCCGCCCATGCGGCCCTGCCAGCCCTGATCGAACAGCGCGCTGCCCAAAAGCGTGCTGCCGGCGGTATAGGGATAGACTTCGGTGCTGATATCCATGCCATGATCACGCGCGCCGTGGATCAGCGCCAAAATCGGGTCGATCGCCCCCAGCGCCTTGCTACCGATATGGCACAGGTGCAGCGGCGCCCCGGTGGCGGCGGCATCGGCAATCACCTCCTCCACCGGCGCCACCGGGCCATCGCCCTTTGCGGTATCGGAGCGGCGAACATGGGTGAAGATCGGCGCTTTCGTCGCGGCCGAGGTGCGGAACAGCGCCTGCATCTCCTCCCGGCTGGTCGCCGGCAGATATTCGGGCATCAGGCCGATGCCCAGCCCGCCAGCGGCAATCTCGCTGCGCACGATGGCGCACATCCGGTCGATCTGCGCCGTATCGAAACGCGTATAGGCCCATTCCTGCTCGCGCTTGATGGCATCGGCCAGCGCCGCGGCATCGGTGGTGCCCGATGACCGATCGAGCCCCGTCGCAATGAACACCCGCAGATCGCGGTGGCCGACACTGGCGCCGAAATTGATCCGCGCCTTGCCGGCCCGCGCCGCCAGGAAGGGCGCGACGCGGTAGACCCCGCCTTCCAGTTCCAGCGCCGTCGTGACCCCGTCACGCGCCTGAAGGTCACTGTCGGGCAGAGTCTGGCCATGCGCATGAAGATCGATGAACCCCGGCGCCACCACCAGCCCGCGCGCATCAATGGCACGCGCGCCTTTGAGCGGGCCCGGCCCGATCGCCGCAATCCGCCCGGCCTTGATGCCGACATTGGCGATACCATCGAACCCCGTCTCCGGGTCCATCACCCGGCCGCCCTCGATGACGATATCGAACCCCTCCCCCGCCGCCATCAGCGCCGGCGCCACAGCCAGCGCCGCGGCGGCCGTGGCAAAGTGTCGGCGCGAGAGCGGGCGATCGAATATGGTCATGGGCAAACGTCCTGATTGCGACGCCACAAGCCTATATGGGACGATACGCGGCGTCCAGAGGCGGCTGCGCGCTGTTGAAATCTACAAAGCCCATCACCCAATCCACGCATCGTCATACTGGCAAACGTCGGTATCCGCCGCGCCGAAAAGGCCTGACCGGCACTGACCCTGCACCACGGATGCTGCAACGTCCCGCAACGCGCCGCTGTCCGCAGCGAATACAGGCCGTCGCCCATATAATGAAAATTTCGGGACAGAAGCACGAAAATCCCGAAAATTATTCGCGTGCCATGTTAAATTACAAGTCTATTCGTTTGATATTATTGCGATTTATTTCACTTGAACGTCACATTAGAAAATATATCATAAATCTGTAACATTGGGAGTGTCGGGATGAACAAATCGCTTCTCATAGTGCTCGCTGTCGTCATCGGATCGCCCGCCTTTGGCAAGGCCTGCGTCGATTTCCCGGCGGCGGTTGGCGCCAAACCCGAAGGTGCCGACGATTTTCACGTCCAGTCACTGACACCCTTCAAGCACAAGTCCGATTCATGGGGTGCGCCGGCCGACCCGGTCGAGGACAATGGGTCATACGAATCGACCTATACCGGCACCTTCACGAAACCACCGGCCAAGCTGTGCTTTGAAGACATAACAATTTCGTCCGGAACAGCGGCCGCCACGAAAAACATCATTGACAAAGCCTGGTGGACGCAAGGCGGCGTGCTGCATTCCTACGCAACCTTTACATCAATTCTGAAAGACGGCCGCGAGAAGATCATCCCGATCGCCGATCTGGAAGCGGGAAAATATCATGTGTCCCAGGTGCCGGAACCGGGCAATTGGATCATGTTGCTGAGCGGCTTTGCGATTGTCGGCGTGTCGCTGCGCCGTTCGAAACCTTATACGAAGCAGACGATGTAAATGATTGTTGCTGCCATCTATCCTCTCCCGCCTGCGGGAGAGGCGAGAGACGCCGAAGGCGGCCCGGGTGAGGGTGTTCTCTTGAGACGGCACTTGCGAACACCCTCACCCGCCGCGCGAGGAAAATTGCCTTGGCGACGCCGCGCGTCTCGCCTCCCCTGCGAAAAAGTCCGTCATGCTGGCGAACGCCCGTATCCACAGTGCCGCAAAGGCCCGGCCGTCCCATCTTGGCGTGACAGGCGGTGCAAAGCCTTGCAAAACGCTCCCTGCCCTTTGCCAGCCCCGGGCCAAGACGGGTCTTGGAACTGACAGGTCCTGACCCCCGGCGCCTTCAAGGATACGACCGCACTGCACCGCAGCCGACGAAAGGTTCCTTGCCGGCATCACTATATTTTCTGCCTGCCGTTCGGTGACGCGCCGGGCTTGGTGGTGGCGATTCTCCGGGATCTAACAGATTTGATATCCTAGGTAGCCGACCGATTGAATTAGCCGGCACGCCTCACGAATGCGGCGTTCAGTCTTCGCGCTGACGACAACCGCTCCATAAGCCGATCCAAAATAATGGACCATTGCCTCGCATAGAATTGGGCGACCGCTATCCCTCGACAATTCAAATGGGGCGGTCACCCTGATGTCCAGATCAATTCCCGCCTGGTTCCAGACATCGATTAGACCTGCGCTGAGTTGGTCCAGGCGCAGCGATTCAGATGGCATGTCCGCGAACCCCTTTGCCAACAAGATTGTTAACGCAGCGCCGTAATCCCCAACCCGTCCAGCTTCGCCCGCGCCTTGGTCGATTCCTCGCTGCGGGTCAGCGCCTTGGCGATCGCGCGCAGCGGCATGCCCTTTTTGGCCAAGATGTGCAGCTTTTGCACCTCGTCACTGGTCCAGGCCTGTTTGTGGCGTTCGAATCTTTCGCCCACGTCCAACGCTCCCTGAGGTCGCAGCCCCTTGCACAAGGTGGTGATGTCGGCTGCAAGGGGCGCGATGACAAGCTTTTATCTCGGGCTGGCGCTGCTGCTGGCGCTTACCGTCAACGCCCGGGCCGGCTGGTTGCGGGCGCTGGGGCGGCTGTGCGCGGCGACGGCGATGGGGTTTCTTGCCTGGTCGATCGTGCTGGCCAACCAGGATGGCACCTTTGCCGCTGTGCCGGCGGGTGATCGCACACCGCTGCTGCTCAACATCGAAGGCGGGCTGATTGGCCTTGGCGCGCTGATGCTGGTGGCGAGCCTGCCGTTCACCTGGCGCCGCGCCGCCCCCGCCCCGCCGTTTCGCAGCACCGGCGCGGCCTATGGCCAGATCGGCCGCGGGCTGCACTGGGCGAGCGCCGCGCTGATCATCCCGGCGTTCACCATGGGGCAGTTCGTCCGCGTGCTGCCGAGCGGCCGCCCTGACCGCGCCGAGTTCCTCGCGACGCACATGGCGATCGGCCTGGCGGTGGGCGCGCTGGTGCTGGTGCGCCTGGGCGAGCGGCTGGCGCGGCCGGCACCGGCCAACCCGCCGCTGGTGCGGGCGGCGCATGGCCTGCTCTATGCCGTGCTCATCGCGCTGGTGCTGACCGGGCTGGCGCTGGCGCCGGTGCTGGGCCTGCACCTGCCGGCGTCGGCGGGGGCCGAAGCGCTGCACCGGGTCGGCCTGCCGGCGCTGCTGGCGCTGTTGTTGGCGGCGCATCTGGCCGGGGCGGTGACGGTGATCCGGCGGATGGCGCGGTAAAATCGGGGCGAAATCCGGCCGCGGCCCCGCCACAACCGGGCCAACCACCGCGACACCCGGCGGCGATACCCCAAATCCCCGGTCGCGATACCGCCACGCCCGCAAGACCTCCCCGAAAAGCCCGTGTTTCACCCGTCGCCGCAGGGCTGGAACAAAAGGCGACCCTGCCCCATATTGGCATCATGGCCATCACGATTCGCACCAGCCTCGCCGAACCCGAAACCGCTGCGGACTTTGTGCCGCATCGCCCGGTGCGGCCGGAAAAATCCGAAGGCGGTCAACGCTTTACGATCGTCAGTGACTATGTGCCGGCCGGCGATCAACCCACCGCCATCGCCGAATTGGTGGCCCAGGCGAATGAGGGCGAACGCGACCAGGTGCTGCTCGGCGTCACCGGATCGGGCAAGACCTATACCGTCGCCAAGGTTATCGAGGCCGTCCAGCGCCCGGCATTGATCCTGGCGCCCAACAAGATATTGGCGGCGCAGCTTTATGGCGAATTCAAAAGCTTCTTTCCCAATAATGCTGTTGAATATTTTGTCTCCTATTACGATTATTACCAACCGGAAGCCTATGTGCCGCGTTCCGATACCTATATCGAAAAGGAATCTTCGGTTAACGAAGCCATTGACCGGATGCGCCATTCGGCGACGCGTTCGCTATTGGAACGCGACGACGTCATCATCGTCGCATCAGTAAGTTGCATTTACGGTATCGGTTCGGTCGAAACCTATTCGGCGATGACCTTTTCCCTCAAGAAAGGCGAAAGTGCCGACCGGGGGGAAATCATCCGGAAACTCGTATCGCTGCAATACAAGCGCAATGACCAGGGCTTTGCCCGCGGCAATTTCCGGGTGCGCGGTGACAATCTCGAACTATTCC
>JANYCM010000301.1 GCA_025360285.1 Sphingomonadales bacterium | reverse complement strand
CGGTGACTCCGGTGATCCGCGCCGCCTGCACCGGTCCGGCGAGCAGCACAACGCACCACATGGCCAGCCAGCGGATCATGCCCGGCTAAAATCAGCCCCGCAGGACGCTGCGCCCGGCGTAGCGCGCCTGGCCACCCAGTTCCTCTTCGATGCGGATCAACTGGTTATATTTGGCCAACCGGTCCGACCGGGCGAGCGAGCCGGTCTTGATCTGGCCGCAGCCACAGGCAACGGCGAGGTCGGCGATGGTCGAATCCTCTGTCTCGCCTGACCGGTGCGACATGACGGTGCGATAGGATGACCGGTGCGCCATGTCGACCGCCGCCAGGGTTTCGGTCAGCGTGCCGATCTGGTTGACCTTGACCAGCAAGGCATTGGCCAGACCGTCCTTTATGCCCTGGGCCAACCGCGCCGGGTTGGTGACGAACAGATCGTCGCCGACCAACTGGTGGGTCTTGCCCAAAGCATCTGTCAACGCCTTCCAGCCGACGAAATCATCCTCGGCCATGCCATCCTCGATGCTGAGGATCGGGTAATCCCGGGCCAGCGCGACATAATATTCGGCCATGGCATCCGGCGTCAGTTTCAAGCCTTCGGCCGCCAGTACATAATGGCCTTCATGGAAAAACTCCGTCGCCGCCGGATCGAGCGCGATGAACACCTCCTCGCCGGGCTTGAACCCGGCCTTGATGATCGCCGTCATGACGAAATCCATGGCGGCGCGGGTGCCGTTGAGGTTGGGCGCAAAGCCGCCTTCATCGCCAACACCGGTGCTGTGCCCGCCGGCCTTCAATTCGGCCTTCAACGTGTGGAAAATCTCGGCGCCCCAGCGCACCGCTTCCGAAAGCGTCGGCGCGCCGACCGGCATCACCATGAATTCCTGGAAATCAATCGGGTTATCGGCATGGGCGCCGCCATTGATGATATTCATCATCGGCACCGGTAACAGGCTGGCCGACACGCCGCCGACATAGCGGTGCAGCGGCAGGCCGCGAGATTCGGCCGCCGCCTTGGCCGCCGCCAGGGATACGCCCAGGATAGCATTGGCCCCCAGCCGCGCCTTGTTGGGCGTGCCATCAAGCTCAATCATCGCGGCGTCGATCTCGCCTTGCTCCTCGGCCTCCATGCCCGACAGCGCATCAAAGATCTCGCCATTGACGGCGGCAATCGCCTTCTGCACGCCCTTGCCCATGTAGCGACGCTTGTCGCTATCACGCAGTTCAACGGCCTCATGCGCCCCCGTCGAAGCCCCAGACGGCACGGCGGCGCGGCCCAGCGAGCCATCTTCCAGCACGACATCGACTTCGACCGTCGGATTGCCGCGGCTATCCAGAATCTCGCGGGCGTGGATATCGATGATGGCAGTCATGGTCAGGTCCTTTGCCGGCAGTTGCTTGGGCGCCACATGTTGCTTTCGCCGCCCACCGGGGCCATCTATCGGGACAGCAAGGCGGCGGCAAATACTCTGTGGAACCAGAGCGTGAACCAGCGCTTTTCACGGGTGTTCGGCAACGATGTTCGACAGACAAGGTTTGATGGCGATGACGATGGACGGCGATCCGCATGGTGAGGATTATTTCGATATCGGTGCTGCCGATGTCGCAATTATGGCGCCGCGCCCCGGCCTGTTCGGCGCGATCGAATCGCGGCTGATCGACCTGGCCGAGGATGGCAAGCGCGAATTTCTGCGCAGCTTCGATGGCGTCGTCATGGGCGCCCATGAACTCGCCGCCAACATTGACAGCGTGGCTGGTGCTCAGGTCGGTGCCTTTGTCCGTGAAGCCGCAGTGTTGCTGGAAAATTTCCAGGGCACATTGCGTGACAAGCCGGTTGATGCCCTGCTTGATGATGGCCGAGACTTTATCCGGCAATCACCGCGCCTGGCCATCGGCGTTGCCATCGCCGCCGGTTTCGTCACCGCCCGGCTTGCCAAGGCGGCCAGCCGATCATGACCGAAACGCCGCCGCCGGCGCGGCCACCGGGCATCGGCGATCTGCTGCGGCGGCTGGTCGATGATGTGCTGCAACTGTTCCGCAGTGAACTGCGCCTGGCGTTGGGCGAAGTGCGCGGCAATATCGGCGCGACCCTGGGCAGCCTGGCCTTTATCGGTATCGGCGCCATGCTATTGTCGGTGGCGATGCTTTGCCTGCTTGGCGCGGGCGTGGCCTGGCTGGCGCAGAGCGTTGGCATTGTCGCAGCGGCGTTGATCGTCGCGGCTGTTGCTGGCGTGATTGCCGCGCTATGTATCGCCGTCGGCGTTGCACGATTGAAGGCAACGCAGATCGCACCGCGCCGGGCCTTTGCCAATCTGGCGCGCGATGCCGAAACGTTGAAGGGAGACTAGAATGGCACCCGATCCCGTTGATCGCCTTGCCGCCGATGCCGAGCAGGCGCGCGAACGCGTCGCCGCGACCATCGATGAAATCCAGGATCGGCTCGATCCGCGCCGGATTGTCGGTGATGCGATGAACCGCGTTACCGGCAGCGGCAACCAGCTGGTCGCCGAGGCGCGGGGCCTGATGCGGTCCCACCCGCTCGCCATAGGGGCCGGAATCGCCGCGATCGGCCTCGCCCTGCTCGCCCGCAACCAGCTTGCCAAGGCCAAGGTCGATCTGGG
>JANYCM010000267.1 GCA_025360285.1 Sphingomonadales bacterium | reverse complement strand
GCATCATAGACCTGCTGGCGGAAATTCAGCGTCCAGTTGAAGCTGGGCGAATTATTGTAAACCAGCTTGGCGTTCGGCACGACGTCGCGGATGCGATCGACCATGCCGGCGATCTGTTCGATATGCGGCTTTTCGGTTTCGATCCACAGCAGGTCGGCACCGTTCTGCAGGCTGGTGATGCAATCGAGCACGCAGCGGTCCTCGCCTGAGCCGGCGCGGAACTGAAACAGGTTCGACGGCAGGCGCTTGGGGCGCAGCAGCTTGCCATCACGGTTGAGGATGACATCGCCGTTGCGGGCGGTGCTCGGATCAATTTCCTCGCAATCGAGGAAGCTGTTGTACTGGTCGCCGATATCGCCCGGTTCCTTTGAAACGGCGATCTGCTTGGTCAGGCCGGCGCCGAGCGAATCGGTGCGGGTGACGATGATGCCGTCATCAATGCCGAGTTCGAGGAAGGCGTAACGGCAGGCGCGGACCTTGGCGAGGAAGTCCTCATGCGGCACGGTGACCTTGCCGTCCTGATGGCCGCACTGCTTTTCGTCGCTGACCTGGTTTTCGATCTGCAGCGCGCAGGCACCGGCCTCGATCATCTTCTTGGCGAGCAGATAGGTGGCTTCGGCATTGCCGAAACCGGCATCGATATCGGCGATGATCGGCACGACATGCGTCTGGTAATTATCCACCGCGGCCAGCAGCTGCTTTTCCTTGATTTGGTCACCAGCGGCGCGGGCGGCATCGATATCGCGGAACATCATGCCCAGTTCACGGGCATCGGCCTGGCGCAGGAAGGTGTAAAGTTCCTCGATCAGCGCCGGCACGCTGGTCTTTTCATGCATCGACTGGTCGGGTAGTGGGCCGAATTCGCTGCGCAGCGCCGCGACCATCCAGCCCGACAGATACAAATACCGCCGCTCGGTCGAACCAAAATGCTTCTTGATCGAAATCATCTTCTGCTGGCCGATGAAGCCGTGCCAGCAACCCAGCGACTGGGTGTAATTGGCGGGGTCGGCATCATAGGCGGCCATGTCACGGCGCATGATCGCGGCGGTATATTTGGCAATCTCGAGACCATTCTGGAAGCGGTTCTGCAGGCGCATGCGCGCCACGCTTTCGGCGCTGATGCCGTCCCAGGTGCCCTTTTGCTTGCCGATCAGGGCGTTCACCTGGGTGATATGGTCTTGATACGACATGGGTCACGGGCCTTTTTGATGGCGAAATTATTGCAGTCAGGGTTGCAAGCGCGATTACGGCGTGACTCCAGCAACGGAAAGCCGCGCCGAAGTTCAAATGTAAGACTTTACAAAAATTTCTTGTAATGATGTAAGGATTACACAAAATCGCCGGGAGGCGTCCCCAATGTCCAACGAACATCCCGTTTATATGGGCCCGCGCCTGCGCCGCCTGCGCCGTGACCTGGGGTTGACCCAGGCCAATATGGCGACCGACCTCGACATCTCCGCCTCTTATGTCGCCCTGCTCGAACGCAACCAGCGGCCGCTTACTGCCGACATGCTGCTGCGGCTGGCGCGCACCTATCGGCTCGATATGGCGTCGCTGGCCAGTGACAATGGCGCCGAAAATATCGCCCGCCTCCAGGCGGTGCTGAAGGACCCGATGTTCGCCGATGTCGACATGCCGGCGATCGAAACCGCCGATGTCGTCAGTGGCTTTCCCGGCATGACCGAGGCTTTCCTGCGCCTCTACACCGCCTATCGCGAGGAACATCTGGCGCTGGCGGACCGCGGCGCCGAAGCCATGGGCAACGCTGAGTCAACCGATCCTGTCGCCGAAGCCCGGCGTTTCCTCGCCGCCCGGCGCAACAATTTTCCGCTGCTCGATGATGCCGCCGAAACCCTGTCGGCGGCGGTGGCGGAGGCCGGCGGGCTGGTCGCCTATCTCAAATCCCGCCACAAATTGCGCGTCCGCCGCCTGCCAACCGAGGTGATGGGCGGCGCGACACGGCGCTTCGACCGGCACCGTGACGAAGTGCTGCTCGATGATACGCTCGACAATGCCAGCCAGACCTTTCAGCTCGCGCTTCAGATCGCCTGGCTGGAACTGCGGGGGGCCATTGACCAGCCGCTGGTCGCCGGCAGCTTCAGCAGCGAAAGCGGTGAACGCCTCGCCCAAAAGGCGCTGGCCAGCTATGCCGCCGCCGCGATCATGCTGCCCTATGCCAGTTTCGCCCGCGCCGCCGAAAAACGCCGCTACGATGTCGAAGCCCTGGGCCGCCAGTTCGGCGCCAGTTTTGAACAGACCGCACACCGGCTGACCACATTGCAGAAGCCCGGCGATGAACGCGTGCCGTTCTTCTTCATCCGCGTCGATCCTGCCGGCAATGTCTCGAAACGCCTTGATGGCGCCGGCTTTCCCTTTGCCCGCCACGGCGGCGCCTGCCCGTTATGGTCGGTCCACCAGGCGTTTCGGCGGCCGCGCGAGATCGTCACGCAATGGATCGAACTGCCCGATGGCCAGCGCTTTTTCTCGATCGCACGCAGTGTTACGGCCGGCGGCGGCGCCTGGGGCGCACCGCGCGTCGAACGCGCCATCGCGCTGGGCTGTGCCGCCGACCATGCCGGCAAACTGGTCTATACTCAGGGCGCCGCCAGCCCCGGCCCGGACAGCGCCACGCCGATCGGCGTCACCTGCCATTTATGCCACCGCGCCCGCTGCACGGCGCGGTCGGCGCCGCCGATCGGCCGCACGGTGCTGCCCGATGATTTCCGCCGCGCCAGTGCGCCGTTTGGGTTTTCGGATATTTGAAGCGGTGCCAGCCCGCGCCCCCGCTTAAACGACAAAAACGGGTCAGTGGCGGGGCTGCGTTGATCGCGACCTCCGCCACCTCCTCCCCATAAGCTTGTCCCGTCGGCGTTGCCGCCACCCCATCAAGCTGATTGTCAGCGCTGTGACGCTACGCTAGGCGGACGTCAATGCGATTCTGCGTTGGAATCGGTCCCGAAACGTCGCTTTTGCGGCGGCCATCGTCTTTTTTGCGGCAATCCCGGCAATTTCCTGTCGGGCATGCCGGTTTTGCTTCCGCGTTCGCAAGATTTCGAAAGGTTCGTCCATGTCCCCTCCCGGCATCCAGATCACCGGCGCCATGTTGCCCGGCTATGAGTCCATCCTCAGCGATGCCGCGTTGCATTTCATCGCCCATCTGCACCGGATGTATGAACCGACACGGCAATCGCTGCTGCGCGCCCGCGGCCAGCGCCAGATCTGGTGGAACCAGGGCAACGCCGTCGATTTCGCCCCGGAAACCTCGTCGATCCGGCAGGATCCCTATTGGCAGGTCCGACCGGCCGCGCCTGATCTGACCGACCGCCGCGTTGAAATCACCGGGCCGTGCGACCGCAAGATGGTCATCAACGCGCTGAATTCCGGCGCGCAATGCTTCATGGCCTGCCTGGAGGATGCCTCGGCGCCGACCTGGAATGTCATGGTCGAAGGCCAGATCAATCTGCGCGATGCCGCCGCCGGCACCATCAACCTTGAGGACAAGGCCAAAAGCTACAAACTCAATGACAAGACCGCGACGCTGATCGCCCGGCCCCGCGGCTGGCACCTTGATGAAGCGCATATGCTGGTCGATGGGGAGCGCGTCGCTGGCGCCATTTTCGATTTCGGCCTGTATGTCTTCCACAATGCCCGCGCCCTCATCGCCCGCGGCTCCGGCCCCTATTTCTATCTGCCCAAGCTGGAACATTATCTCGAGGCGCGGTTGTGGCAGAATATCTTCGTCACCGCGCAATCCATCCTGGGCCTGCCGCTTGGTACCATCCGCGCCACCGTGCTCATCGAAACCCTGCCCGGTGCCTTCATGGCCGAGGAAATCCTGTATGAACTGCGCGATCACATCACCGCGCTGAACTGTGGCCGCTGGGATTATATCTTCAGCTATATCAAGACTTTCCAGGCCGACCCCAGCAAGGTTTTGCCCGATCGCGCCGCCGTTGCCATGACGGTGCCGTTCATGGCCAAATATGCAGCGCATGTGGTCCGCACCTGCCACAAGCGCGGCGCGCATGCGATGGGCGGCATGAGCGCCTTTATCCCGGTCAAGGACGATGAAGCCGCCAACGCCAAGGCCTTTGCCGCCGTCCGCGCCGACAAGGAACGCGAGGCAACGCTCGGCCATGATGGCACCTGGGTCGCCCATCCCGGCCTGGTCGGTATCGCCCGCGAGGTCTTCGACCGCCTGATGCCCGCCCCCAACCAATTGGGCGTCATCCCGCCGGGCGAAGCCGATGCCACCGAACTGACCACGCCGCCGCCGGGGCCGAAAACCCTCGCCGGCCTCACCAACAACGTCAATGTCGGCATTGGCTATATCGCCGCCTGGCTGCGCGGCCAGGGCGCCGTGCCGTTGCATAATCTGATGGAAGACGCCGCCACCGCCGAAATCAGCCGCACCCAGATCTGGCAATGGCGGGT